>DATLEL010000477.1:0-3669 GCA_035525255.1 Usitatibacter sp. | reverse complement strand
TGAGGTTGCGCGTGGCAGCGGGATTCATCAGTGCTTCACCCCGAGGTAGGCGTCGATCACCGCCTGGCTGGCGCGCACCTCGTCGGGCGTGCCGTCGGCGATCTTGCGGCCGTAGTCGAGCACCACCACGCGATCGGAAAGGTCCATCACCACGCCCATGTCGTGCTCGATCAGCACGATGGTGGTGCCGAACTCGTCGTTCACGTCGAGGATGAAGCGGCTCATGTCCTGCTTCTCCTCGACGTTCATCCCCGCCATGGGCTCGTCCAGCAGCAGCACCTTGGGCTCGGCGGCGAGCGCGCGCCCGAGGTCGACGCGCTTCTGCAGCCCGTAGGGCAGCCGTCCCACCGGCGTCTTGCGCACGTGCTGGATCTCGAGGAAATCGATGATCTCCTCCACGCGCTGGCGGTGCACGGTCTCCTCCCGCAGCGCGGGCCCGACGCGCAGCGCCTGCAGCAGCAGGTTGCTTCGCATCATCAGGTTGCGGCCGGCGAGGATGTTCTCCAGCACCGACATCCCCTTGAAGAGCGCCAGGCTCTGGAAGGTGCGCGCGATCCCCTGCCGCGCGGCGACGTGGGGTTGCATCGCCGAGTGCGTGGCACCAAGGTAGGTGATCTTGCCCGCCTGGGGTCGGTAGACGCCGTTGATCACGTTCAGCATCGAGCTCTTGCCGGCGCCGTTCGGGCCGATGATGGCGCGGATCTCGTGCTCGCGCACGTCGAAGCTCACCTCCGCAAGCGCATTCACGCCCCCGAAGGAGAGCGACACGCCCTCCACCGCGAGGATCACGGCGCCGATCTTGCGGCCGGCGGAGTCGGCGACGCGCGCTTCGTCGAGGTTCATGCGGCGCTGCGCGCCGCTTCCGGCGCGAAGGTCCTGGCGGGCACGATCTTCAGGTCGGCGCGAATGGTGCCGGTGCGCCCGTCCTCGAAGCGCACCTGCGCATCCATCACGCAGCGCTCCACGCCCGAGTAGAGCGCATTGACGATCGGCGCGTATTTCTCACCGATGAAGCCGCGGCGCACCTTGCGCGTGCGCGTGAGCTCGCCATCGTCCGCCTCGAGCTCCTTGTGCAGGATGACGAAGCGGTGGATCTGGCTGCCGCAAAGCTTCGGATCGCGCGCCAGGTCCGCGTTCACCTTTTCCACGCATTCGCGCACCAGCTCGCACACCGGGGCCTTCGCCGCGAGGTCGGTGTATCCCGAGTACGGAATGCCGCGGCGCTCGGCCCAGTCGCCGACCGCCTGCACGTCGATGTTGATCATCGCGGTCGCCTCGCCGCGGCCGTCGCCGAACGCCACCGCTTCCTTCACGTGCGGGAAGAACTTGAGCTTGTTCTCGAGATACTTGGGCGCGAACAGCGTCCCGTCGGAGAGGCGGCCCACGTCCTTGGCGCGATCGATGATCTTGAGGTGGCCGGCGGCGTCGAAGAACCCCGCATCCCCGGTGTGGAACCATCCCTCGCCGTCCTTCGCCTCGGCGGTCGCGGCCGCGTTCTTGTAGTACTCGCGGAAGAGCCCGGGGCAGCGCAGCACGATCTCGCCGCTCTCCAGCACGCGCACCTCGACCCCCTTCAGCGGCGGGCCCACCGTGTCGGGCTTCACCTCGCCATCGGGCTGCACGCACACCATGACCGACGTTTCGGTGGAGCCGTAGAGCTGCTTGAGGTTGATCCCGAGGGAGCGGTAGAACACGAACAGGTCCGGGCCGATCGCCTCGCCCGCGGTGTAGGCCACGCGCACCCGCGACATCCCGAGCGCGTTCCGGAGCGGCGCATACATGAGCAGGTTGCCGATCGCGTAGTGGAGCCGCTCGAGCGCCGTGACCGGCTTCCCGTCCAGGAGCCGCGAGCCCACCCGGCGCGCGAGCTCCATGAAGTGGCGGAACATCCCGCGCTTCACCCAGCTCGCGTCCTCCATGCGGATGGTCACCTGGGTAAGCAGCCCCTCCAGCACCCGCGGCGGCGCGAAGTAGTAGGTCGGCCCGATCTCGCGCATGTCCATCAGCACGGTCTCGCCCGACTCGATGCAGTTGATGCGGAAGCCCACGACCATCCACTGCGCATAGGAGAACAGGTTCTGCCCGATCCACGCCATCGGAAGGTAGGCCAGCACCTCTTCGGAATCGGTAAGCGCCTCCAGCTCGGCGTAGGCGCGGCTGGCGAGGATGAGGTTGGCATGGGACAGCACCACGCCCTTGGGATGGCCCGTGGTCCCCGACGTGTACATCATGATGGCGGTCTGGTCGCTGGTGCCGCGCGCCACTTCCGCCTCGAGGAAGCCGGGACGCTCGCGCACCCAGGCGCGGCCCTCTTCCCGCAGGCTTTCGTAGCTCGCGAGCTGCGGCTGGCGGTAGTGGCGCAGGCCGCGCGCCTCGTCGTACCAGATGCGCTCGAGCTTCGGGCACTGCGGCAGGATCTCGAACAGCTTGTCGGCCTGCTCCTGGTCCTCGACTACGGCAAACGCGATCTCGGCGTTCTGGAACACGTAGACCATCTCGGCGGCCACCGCATCCTCGTAGAACGGGACCGGAATGGCGCCCAGCGCCTGCGCCGCGGTAATGGTCCAGTAGAGCCGGGGCCGGTTCGCGCCGATGACGGCGATGTGGGCTCCGGGCTTGAGCCCTGCCCGAGCGAGGCCGGCGGCCAGCGCCTCGATCTCGTCGCGCACCTGCTGCCAGGTCCAGCTCTGCCAGATGCCCAGGTCCTTCTCGCGGATGGCCGGCCGCGCGCCGCGCTCGCGCGCATGGTGCAGCAGCAGCTTGGGAAACGTGTCCGTCGATCCGGTGGGCACCGGCATGGCCTCGCTCCTCGTATTTTCACGGTGGCTGCGATCTACCCCGTATGGCGGCTAGTGTAGCCGCAACGGAAAAAGTACCAGGTACTTTTCAGGCCGGCATCGTGGGATGGACGCGGCCGTCGCGGACCACGATGGCGCCGCTGCGCTCCAGGTCGGGGACCATCCATGCCGCCAGCGCCGCGGGGTCCATCCCGAGCCACTCGTCCGACATGCGCCGGTAGCTGGGGACGCGCGCGAGATAGGCGGGCACCTCCGCGAGCGCCATGGACTCCCGCTCGAGCAGCGCGAACGCGAACAGCACCTTCACGATGTGGCGCGCGTTCTTCACCGGATCGCGTTCCAGGGCATCCAGCTTCGAGCGCGCGCGTGCGATGGCGGCGCGCACGTCGCCGAAAGGCTCGCCGTGACCCGGGATCACGACCGCGGGGTCGAGGCGCTCGATGGTGGCGAGCGCCTCGCGGGCGGCCTCGAACTGCACGTTGTGGCCATCCTGGGGCCAGACGAACCCCATGCCGTTTTCCCACAAGGCATCGCCCGAGACGAGGATGCGATGCATCGGCTCGTGGAAGACGAGCGCGTCCATGTCGTGCCCCGGCGCCGCATGGACGTCCCATTCGAAACCGCCGCCCTCGAAGACATCGCCCGCGGCAATGGTGTCGTCGAAGTGGAACGGGTCCGCTTTCTGGTCGAACTCCTCCAGCCACGCGGTCTGCGGCGTCCAGGGACGCACGTGCTTCGCCTCGCCCGCGGGGATGGTGATGCGGCAGCCGTGCACGCTCGCGATGGCGGCGTTTCCGCCCATGTGGTCCGAGTGGCAATGGGTGTTGATGAGGCGCTCCAGCGGCTCGCGATCCAGCCCTACGCGGCTCGC
>DATLEL010000473.1:0-3527 GCA_035525255.1 Usitatibacter sp. | reverse complement strand
GCTTGGCCGGACGTTTATAATTTTCAGTTGCTTACGCTGGATACCCCCCGTTGCCCAAACGCCTTGGCGAAATACTCATCGAGCGCGGCAAGCTCGATCCCGCGAACCTCGAACGTGCCCTGAAGCTGCAGGAGGGAGAGTCGCGCGAGAAGATCGGCGTGATCCTCCTGAGGCTCGGGATGGTGTCGGGGCGCGACCTTGCCGATGCGCTGGCGGACCAGCTGGACCTGCCGCTCGCCCAGCTCGCCGACTACCCCGAGCTGCCGCTGCTCGAGGAGCGCCTCTCCGCCAAGTTCCTGCGTGATGCCCAGGCGGTCCCATTGCGGGAGGACGACGAGGAATTGGCCCTCGCCATCGCCGATCCTACGGATTCGTATGTGCTCTCCGCGGTGCAGATGGCCTCGGGCAAGCGCGTGCGGCCTTATATCGCGGCGCCGAACGAGATCGACGCGGCGCTGGAGCGCCTCTATGGCGGCGGGCGCTCGTCCATGGGACAGATCGTCGACAACATCTCGTCGCGCACCGACGACGAGGACGACTTCGGCGACATCGCGCACCTGAAGGACCTGGCTTCCGAGGCGCCGGTCATCCGCCTCGTGAACCTGCTCCTCACCAAGGCCCTCGAGCAGCGCGCGTCGGACATCCACATCGAGCCGTTCGAGAACCGCCTCATCGTCCGCTATCGAATCGACGGCGTGCTGCATGAAGTGGAGTCGCCGCCGCGCCGCCTCTCCGCCGCGATCATCTCGCGCGTGAAGATCATGGCGTCGCTCGACATCGCCGAGCGCCGCCTGCCGCAGGACGGGCGCATCAAGCTGCGCGTGCAGGGCAAGGAGATCGACCTGCGCGTCTCCACCATCCCCACGATGCACGGCGAAAGCGTGGTGATGCGGATCCTCGACAAGGGCGGCGTGCCCCTCGATTTCGCGTCCCTCGGCTTCGAAGGGCGGCCGCTGGAGAAATTCCTCGAGGCGCTCGACCAGGTGCACGGCATCCTGCTGGTCACCGGTCCCACGGGCAGCGGCAAGACCACCACGCTCTATACCGCGCTCGATCGCTTGAACAAGCCCGAGCTCAAGATCGTCACCGTCGAGGATCCGGTCGAGTACCAGATGCAGGGCATCAACCAGATCCAGGTGAAGCCGCAGATCGACCTCACCTTCGCCAATGCGCTGCGCTCCATTGTGCGGCAGGACCCGGACATCATCATGGTGGGCGAGATCCGCGACGTGGAGACGGTGCGCATCGCGATGCAGTCGGCGCTCACCGGCCACATGGTGCTTTCCACCGTGCATACCAACGACGCGCCCTCGACCGTGAGCCGCCTGCTCGACATGGGCGCGGAGGATTACCTGCTCACGTCCACCGTGAACGGCATCCTCGCGCAGCGCCTGGTGCGCACGCTTTGCCCGAAGTGCCGTGCGCCGTACAAGGCGATGCCCGAGGTGGTCGAGCAGATGAACCTGCAGCGCTTCACGGGCACCGGCGACATCACGCTCTACCGCCCGGTGGGATGCCCGGAGTGCGCGGGCACCGGCTACTGGGGACGCATCTGCATCATCGAGATGCTGGTGATGTCGGATAACCTGCGCGGGCTGATCATGCGGCATTCCACCGCGGGCGACCTGCGCGCCGCGGCCATCATGGAAGGCATGGAGACCATGTTCGAGAACGGCCTGCGCAAGTCGCTCGCCGGGATCACCACCATCGAGGAAGTCCTGCGCGTCACGCGCGAGGACTGACCGGCGGCGATGGCGTTCTACCAATACAAGGCGGTGTCGCCGGCGGGGGAGGTGCAGGAGGGCGTGCTCGAGGCTTCCAGCACGCCGGCCGCAGTGGCGCGCTTGCAGGAGATGGGCCTGATTCCCATCCGCGCAGAGGAGGCCGGCAGCGCGAAGGGCGCGGCGCCTGCGGCCGCGGCGGGAGTGCCGTTCCTGTCGCGCCGCCGGGGTGTCACGCAGCAGGACATCGGCATCATGACGCGCGAGCTGGCGACGCTGCTGCGCGCGGGGCTGCCGCTCGACCGCGCGTTCGAGATCCTCATCAGCCTCTCGCCCAATCCGAAGCTGGGCGAGCTGCTAGGCAAGATCCGCAACGACGTGCGCGGCGGCCAATCGCTTTCCAAGGCGCTGGAGTCGCAGCGCGGCGTGTTCACGCGCTTCTACGTGAACATGATCCGCGCGGGCGAAGCGGGCGGCAGCCTGCCCACGGTCTTGTTGCGGCTGGCGGAGTTCATGGAGCGCGCCAAGGCGCTGCGCGACAACATCGTCGCGTCCACGACGTACCCCGGCTTCCTTGCGGTGATCTCGCTCCTCGCGGTGGTGATCCTGCTGGGCGCGGTGGTGCCGCGCTTCAAGCCGATCTTCGCCGGCGCGGGCAAGGCCGTGCCGATGATGACGCAGATGGTGCTGTGGGCCGGCGATGCGATGCGCAACTACTGGTGGCTGCTGGTGCTGATGCTGGTAGGCGCGGCGCTGTTGATCGCCCGCAGCCTGCGCGATCCCGAGGCGCGCTACCGCCTCGACCGCCGGCTGGTGACGGCCCCGGTGGTCGGGGACCTCTTTTCCAAGGTGGAGATGGCGCGTTTCTCGCGCACGCTCGGCACGCTGCTCTCCAACGGCGTGACGCTCGTCGGGGCGCTGACCATCGTGCGCGAGACCATGTCGAACTCGTGGCTCGCCGAAGCGGTGGGCAACGTCGCCCGCGAGCTGAAGGAAGGTCGCGGCCTCGGCCGCCCGATGATGGAGACCGGCCGCTTCCCGATGCTGGCGGTTCACATGATCATGGTCGGCGAGGAGACCGGGCGCCTCGACGACATGCTGATGCAGGTAGCCGAGACCTACGACCGCGAGGTCGAGGTGGCCATCCGCAAGGCCCTGGCACTGCTGCAGCCCGTGATGATCGTGCTCATGGCGCTGGTCATCGGATTCATCATCATCGCCATCCTCTCGGCGATGCTGTCGGTGTACGACTTGCCGCTCTAGAAAACGAAGGAATACGCAATGAAAACGAACCTCCGCCCCAGCCGCCGCCAGCGCGGTTTTACCATCCTCGAAATCGTGATCGTCTTCATCCTGCTGGCCGGGATCATGGCGTTCGTGGGTCCCAAGATCTTCGAGCAGATGGGCAAGGCCAAGTCGGCCGAGCAGCGCATCAAGATCCAGCATCTCGCCGGGCAGATCGAGATGTACAAGCTCGAGGTCGGCAAATACCCCGAGAACCTGCAGGCGCTGGCGAAGCAGCCCGGCGGCGTGGACAAGTGGAACGGGCCCTATATCAAGGAGGCCGAGCTGAAGGACTCCTGGGGCAACGACTATCGCTACACCTTCCCCGGGCAGGGCAAGGCGTACGACCTGACCTCGCTCGGCGCCGACGGCAAGGAAGGCGGCGAGGGCGAAGCGCGGGACGTGAGCAACTAGGCGCCTCGTGACCCGCACGCGGACATCCGGTTTCACCCTGCTCGAGATCATCGTGGTGCTGGTGATCGCGGCCTCGGCGTATGCGGTGCTCGCGTCGACCATGTTCCG
>DATLEL010000471.1:0-3731 GCA_035525255.1 Usitatibacter sp. | reverse complement strand
AGGGCGGCGTGGTCGCCGTGCTGCTGAACCAGAACAACGCCACCTACCGCAAGATCCGCGCGCGTTTCCGCTATGCCGCGCTGGGCGGCGGCCTGAAGTACGTGATGATCGACGCCAACCAGCGCGGCGAGATCGATGCCGCGCTCGATTCAGCCTTCCGTAAAGAGCGCGCCGTGGGAGTCGTGGTGATGAGCGACGCCCTGTTCTACGACGAGCGCCAGCGTATCGTGAAGCGCGTGGCCGCGGCTCGGCGTGCCGCAATCTATCCCGACCGCGCGTACGTCGCCGCGGGCGGGCTCATGAGCTACGGCCCCGCCATCGAGGCCAATTTCGAACGGGCCGCGGGGTACGTGGATCGCATCCTCAAGGGCGCGGCGCCCGCGGATCTCCCGGTCGAGGAGCCCAGGGAATACCGCCTGGACATCAACCGCCGCACCGCTCGCGCCCTCGCAATCAAGGTGCCTGCGGAATTGCTCAAGCAGGCCCAGGCGGTGCTGGGGTAGCGACGCGCGCTAGGGGTCCTCGGGCGGGGCCACCACCGTGTAGCCCCGCCGGATTCCGCCGATGCGTCCCGTATGGACGCAGGCGCCGTCGATGGCGCGATAGCGGCCGCTGAAGCCCTTCTCAGCGGCCTCGAGGTCGATGATCTCGAACGTTCCCGACATCGGGTTCACGCCAGCGCTGAACTCGCACGCGTACGTTCCGCGGATCGTGGCGATGCTGCCTTCCTGGAAAAGCTTCCCCGTGAGGCGGCAGGTGCCGACCTCGGTGAAGCCCGGCTCGAAGCGCGTGTCGATGACCACATCGTCGCCGGCCTGGGCCACCTTGATGGTGCCCGGGAAGGACAGCGCCGGAAGTCCAGCGCCCGCGGTGCAGCCATTGGTCGACACGAACGTGCCGCCGAGGTAGTCACTGGCGAGCGAGAGCGCGCGCAGGGCCTGGCGCGCAAGGGTCTTGGTGACGGCTACGCCCTGCACATCGTAGGAGAGCACGGCGCTGCCCGATGAGACGAGGCGCAGCGTCGCGTTGCCCACGGGCTTCGCATCGAAGCGCGCGGGGTCGAAGGCCGCTGCGAACGGCGAGCCCTGCGTCCGGTACAGGGCCCCGGAGAAGACCGGTTGCTGCGAGGGCGACTGCGCGGTGGGGCGCATGTCGGTCGCCACGTAGAACCGGGGCTCGCTCGACGTGTCGTGCACGTAGATCACCAGGAACACCACGTCGTCCTGCAGCGTGACGTGCACACCCCATCCGCTCTCGCCGGGCACCGACCACAGGTCCGAATAGTCGGGCAGCAGCGGCGATGCCGCTTGCGCAGTGACGAAGAAGAGCGCGGTCATTGCCGCGAGGGTCCAGCGGTAGATGCGCTTCATGGCTGCCGCACGCCGCCAAAGTTACCGGTATAGGTGCAGTCCTGGTCCACCGCGACCAGCTTCGCGGAAAAACCGTTGGCACCCAGCGCCATCCGCTCCATCACGAAGCTGCCCTGGCGCCCGGCGAAGCGGGGATTCTCGCCGCGGTCGTCCGAACCGGTGAAGATGCTGCAGGTGTACGTTCCCTCCACCGCGCCGAGGCGGCCTTCCTGCCGACGCGTCCCGCTGAACGTGCACTTCGAAGGCGTTGCGAGGTTCGCGGAGGTGACGGACAGCACGGTGCGGCCGTTCGATGCCGAGACCCCGAGCGCACCCATGAGGTCGAAGGTGCCCTCCTGGCTCGCGTCGTTGCAGCTGGAAACCACGGTGGTGAGCCCGCCGTAGTAGCTGCCGTCGATGGCCGGAACGCGCCACGTCATCCGCTCGATGTCCTTGGTGATCGTGGTACCGCCCACGCGGTAAACCAGGCGGCCGGCGGATGGATTGACGAAATCGATCGCCGCGGTGCCGATCTCGGTGACGGTCGCCGGGCGGTCGAAGGGCGCGGAGAAAGTCGGCCCGTTGGCGCGATAAAGCTTTCCGGTCCAGGAGCGCGCCGCCGCGTCGGAGGCACGCATGTCGGAGGCGAAGTACCAGCTGCTCGCGCCGTCGGGCCCATAGAGGAACAGCGCGGCGAACATGACGTCGCCCTGGCGCTGCAGTCCTACCCCCCAGCCGTTTTCGGCGGGATCCCACCACAAGTCCGAGTAATCGACCTGCGAAACCTGCGCATGTGCGGGGCACGCCAACGCGATCGCCGCCACGCAGGCACACCACCAGCCTGCCTTCATTTTTCTCCCCTGTTTTCCTGCGGTTCAATCTTGCCAGAACGAAGCGCTGGCGTGCGGGGCGCGCGTGTAAAATCCGGCCATGAATGCCCGGCGCTCCCTCGTCGCTTCGTTCGCCGCCCTCGCGGTGGCGTGGACGGCGTTGGCGCCCTTCACCACCGCGCTTCGCGAATCGTCCGGCGAGATGCCTCTCTGCCACCAGGCCGGGATGCAGGTGGATGCCGCGAGCAGCCCGCTGCCCGCCGCGCCCGGGCAAGCCCCGGAGCGCAAGACCCACTGCCCGCTCTGCGTGATGGTTTTCTTCGCGGCCTTCGCGCCCGAAGCCGTGGTGCCCTCGTTCCATGTGACCGCCGCCGAGCGAACGCTCGAGCATCGCGTGGCGCAGTTGCGGCATCTGCTCGTCGTCGCCCTTCCCCAGGGCCGCGCGCCACCCGTCTCCCTGCCCGCCTAGCAACCCGCCTCGCGCGTCGCCCCGCCGCTTCGCGCGGTCTCGCTCGTCGTGCACGCAGGGAAGCGCAATGAAGAAAAGTACCGGGTACTTTTTGGCCGTGGCGCTGTGCGCCGCGGCGGTAGGGGCGCGCGCCAGTTGCGGCGCCGCGTTCTGCCTCGTCAACACGGACTGGACGTCGCAGGGAAGTTTCCTGGATCCGGGCATGCGCTTCGACCTGCGCTACGAATACATCGACCTCGACCAGCCGCGTGCGGGGCGCAGCCGCGTGGGCGTGGGCCAGGTGCCGCGACACCACGACGAGGTGGAGACCAGGAACAACAACTACGTGGCGAGCGTCGACTGGAACCTGGCGCCGCAATGGGGCCTCACGCTCGCCGTGCCCTACGTCGACCGCGACCACCTGCACGTCCACAACCATCACGGCGAGACAATCCCGGAGTCGTGGAGCTTCCGCGGGCTGGGGGACCTGCGCCTGCAATCGCGCTACGTGCTCACCAGCGTCGCTGCCGACGGCGCGTCCCTGAGCACCGCGGGTCTCACGTTCGGGGTCAAGGTGCCGACGGGCAAGCATGACGTCACCAACAGCGAGGGCGAACTGGCGGAGCGCACGCTCCAGCCCGGCACCGGCACCACCGACCTGCTGCTGGGGGCGTACTGGCACGGCGCGGCGCTGGATGGCTGGTCGTGGTTCACGCGCGCGCAGGCGGTGATTCCCACGACCACGCGCGACGGCTTCCAGCCGGGACGCCAGCTGCAGGTGGACGGCGGCGCGCGCTATGCGTTGGGCGTCGCGGCCGGCCTGATGCTGCAGGTGAACGCCCACGTGCGCGGCCGGGACAGCGGCGCCAACGCCGAGCCCGAAGATAGCGGCCAGCGCGCGGTCTTCGTGAGCCCGGGCATCTCGTGGACCCTCGGGCGTGACGCGCAGCTCTACGCATTCGTGCAGGTGCCGGTCTACCAGGCGGTGAATGGCGTGCAGCTCACCGCCGACTGGTCGGCGCTCGCGGGAGTATCCTTCCGCTTCTGATGAAGTTCCTGCGCCGCATCGGTTTCCTCCTCGGGCTCGCCCTCATCGTCGCGATG
>DATLEL010000470.1:0-5546 GCA_035525255.1 Usitatibacter sp. | reverse complement strand
GCATCACCGACATGGCGCAGGTCCGGGCGGTCTGCATCAAATGACCGTGGGCGAAATGACGGGAAGCGCCGTCATTCCGCGCGTCGCCGGGCGCGTGGCCGACCTCGGCCGCGCGCTCGAGTCGCACCTGCTCTCTCGCCTCGAGTACCTGAACCAGATCGGCATCGCGCTCTCCCAGGAGCGCGACATCGACAAGCTCCTCGAGACGATCCTCATCGCCGCGAAGAACCTCACGCACGCCGACGGCGGAACGCTCTACCGGCTCGTGGACGGGAAGCTGCGCTTCGAGATCGTGCGCACGGATTCGCTCTCGATCGCCATGGGAGGAAGCTCGGGCAATCCCGTGCCTTTCTACCCGATCCCGTTGCACAACAAGGACGGCGAACCCAACACCACGATGATTGCCGCCTATGCAGCGCTCACGCACAAGACCGTGAACGTGGCCGACGCGTACACCGAGGAAGGGTTCGACTTCTCGGGCACGCGCAACTTCGACAAGCGCACCGGCTATCGCTCCACCTCGTTCCTCACCGTGCCGATGAAGAACCACGAGGGCGACATCATCGGCGTGCTGCAGCTGCTGAACGCGACCGATCCCGCCAGCCGGCGCGTGGTCGCCTTCGCCGAGGAAGACCAGCGCCTCGCAGAGTCCCTCGCATCCCAGGCCGCCATCGCGCTCACCAACCGGCTCCTCATCCAGCAGCTCGAGGTGCTGTTCGAGTCGCTGATCGAGCTCATCAACACCGCGATCGACGACAAGAGCCCCTATACCGGGGGCCACTGCAAGCGCGTGCCTACGCTCACGATGATGCTCGCCGAGGCGGCGAGCGACACATCCTCGGGACCGCTCGCCGATTTCCGCATGAACGAGCGCGACCGCTACGAGCTGAAGATCGCCGGCCTGCTGCACGACTGCGGCAAGATCACCACGCCGGTCCACGTGGTCGACAAGGCCACGAAGCTGCAGACCATCTACGACCGCATCGAGCTCGTGGTGACGCGCTTCGAGGCGCTCAAGCGCGAGGCCGAGGTGGAGATGCTGCGCGCCAAGGTGAGCGCCCTCGAGCACCACGACCCCGAGAGCGCGCGCCGCGCCGAGGAAGCGTGCGTGAAGAAGCTCGCCCAGTACGACGACGACCGCGAGTTCCTGAGGCGCACCAACATCGGCAGCGAGCGCATGCGGCCCGAGGACCAGGCGCGCGTGTCGCAGATCGCGCGCTACACCTGGAGGAACGAGCACGGCCGCCAGGAGCGTTTCCTGTCGCGCGACGAGGAGGACAACCTCAACGTCGCCTACGGCACGCTCACCGGCAACGAGCGCGAGGTGATCAACCACCACATCGTCGCCACCATCAAGATGCTGGAAGCGCTCCCCTGGCCGCGGCACCTCATGAACGTGCCGGAATACGCGGGCGGCCACCACGAGCGCATGGACGGCAAGGGCTATCCCCGCGGGCTCACGCGCGAGCAGATGAGCGTGCAGGCGCGCGTGATGGGGATCGCGGACATCTTCGAGGCCCTCACCGCGCGGGACCGGCCGTACAAGAAAGGCAAGACGCTCTCGGAATCGCTGGGCATCCTCGGCCGCATGAAGCAGAACGGCCACGTGGACCCGGACCTCTTCGACATCTTCGTGCGCGAGAAGGTCTACCTGCGCTACGCGCGCGAATTCCTCGATGCCGACCAGATCGACGTCGTCGACGAAAGCGCCATCCCCGGATACAACCCCTGATGTGCCGGCCGCCGCGCGCCCCTGCCGCGGCCATCTTCCAATTCCAATAACAACGCACCTCCCATGACGACACGTTTGCCGGTCGGCGTCTTCTTCGCGCTGTTCACCATCTCCGGATTCGCGGGCCTCATCTACGAATCCATCTGGAGCCACTACCTCAAGCTGTTCCTCGGCCACGCGGCCTACGCCCAGACGCTGGTCCTCGCGATCTTCATGGGCGGCATGGCGATCGGCTCCTGGCTGGTGAGCCGCTATACGCACCGCATCAGGAACCTCCTCATCGGCTACGCCTTCGCGGAGCTGGGCATCGGCATCCTCGCGATCCTCTTCCACCGCGTGTTCCTCGGGATGACGGGGTGGGCGTTCGACACCGTGCTGCCCGCGCTGCACGGGGCCGGGGTGGACCTCTTCAAGTGGAGCCTCGCCTCGGCGCTGATCCTGCCTGCCTCCATCCTCCTCGGCACCACCTTCCCCCTCATGAGCGGCGGCATCATGCGCCTCTTCCCGGAGGCCAGCGGCCGGGCGCTGTCGATGCTGTACTTCACCAACAGCTTCGGCGCTGCCCTGGGCGTGCTGGCGAGCGGCTTCTACCTCATCGACCGCTTCGGCCTGCCGGGCACCATCCTCACCGCGGGCATCCTCAACGTGACGCTGGCGTTGGGCGTGTGGCTCATCGCGCGGCGCATGCCGGCCGCACCCACGGTGTACGTGGACGACCGCACCGGGGCGCAGTCGCGGCCGGCCTTCGACGGGCGCAAGCTCACGCGCGTGGTTCTTCTCCTCGCCTTCGCCACGGGCGCCGCCTCGTTCATCTACGAGATCACCTGGATCCGGATGCTGACGCTGGGCCTGGGCGCGTCGACGCATGCCTTCGAGGTCATGCTGGCGGCGTTCATCCTGGCGATGTCGCTCGGCGCCTTCTGGTTCCGGAACCGCATCTCCACGCTGAAGAACGACGTGGCCTGGCTCGCGGGGCTCCTCATCGCCAAGGCACTGCTCGCGGTCTATGCCATCTGGATCTATGGCGACGTCTTGTCGTTCATCGGATGGATGATGCAGGCGGTGGCGCGCAGCGAGGGCGGCTACGTCCTCAATACGCTGGCCGGCCTCGCCGCCTCGATGCTGGTCATGTTTCCCACCGCGTTCTGCGCCGGCATGACCCTGCCGCTCGCGACCCACGCGCTGACATCGCGTGGCCTGGGCGAAGCCTCCATCGGCAGGGTCTATGGCGCCAACACCGCGGGATGCATCGTGGGCGCGGCCTTCGCGACCCACGTGGGCATGGAGTCCCTCGGCGTGAAAGGCCTCACCGGGGCGGGCGCGGTGCTCGACATCGGCGTGGGCCTGCTGATCATCGCGACCACCATGCGCGGCGCGACCAATCCCCGCGTCATCGCGGGCATGGCGGCGGTGGCGATCGTCGGCATGATCGGCTTCTTCACCGCGGAGCTCGACCTTCTCCGCATGAGCTCGGGCATCTATCGCCACGGCATCTTCAATACCCCGGAGGACAGCAAGATCACCTTCTACCGCGACGGCAAGACCGCCACCATCGCGGTGCTGGACGTGCAGCACGTGCGCTCGATCCGCACCAACGGCAAGCCCGACGCGAGCATCACCATCGACGACAAGCACCCGGCACAGCCGGACGAGGCGACGATGCTGCTGGCCGCTGCGCTGCCCCTCGCCACCAAGCCGGAAGCGAAGATGGTGGCGAACATCGGCTTCGGCTCGGGGCTCACCACCCACGCGCTGCTCGGCAGCCCCAACATCACCCGCGTGGACACGATCGAGATCGAGCGCGCGATGATCGAGGGCGCGCGCACCTTCGCGCCCCACAACGACCGCGCCTATTCCGATCCCCGCAGCCACATCCACATCGAGGACGCAAAGACCTTCTTCGCCTCCAGCGGCACCCGCTACGACATTATCGTCTCGGAGCCCTCCAACCCGTGGGTGAGCGGCGTCTCCACGCTCTTCTCGGAGGAGTTCTACTCCCACGTGAAGCGCTACATGAAGGACGACGCGCTGCTGGTGCAGTGGATCCAGACGTACGAGATCGACCTGGGACTGCTCTCCACGGTGTTCAACGCCCTCGGCAACCACTTCGGCGATTACACGGTGTACGCCACCACCGCCGACCTTTTGGTGATCGCCACGCCGGCGGCGAAGCTGCCCCCGCTCCGTGACGACCTCTTCCGCTTCCCCGGTGTGGCCAAGGACATGGCGCACCTCGGCGTCGTGAACCTCGCCGACCTGCAGGCCACGCGCATCGGCGGGCGCGCGGTGATGGAGCCGCTCTTCCGCCGCACCGGCTACCCGCCCAATTCCGACTACTTCCCGATCCTCGACCAGCGCGCGCCCAAGGCGCGCTTCCGCAACCAGTTCGTGAACGACATCATTCGCCTGCGCGAGGCGTTGGTGCCGACGCTGGCGCTCCTCGATGGCGACTGGCGCACGCCGCTCGCACGCATCCAGGCGAGCGGCATGAATCGCCCCACGCGCCTCAACGGCGCGGTGGCCGGCGCCGAGGCCATCGGCATCTCGCTCGGCGCGGGCACGGACCGCAGCCGCATCCTGCTGCCGCAGGACCGGGCGTCGGCCGCTCTGGTGCGCGCCCTCATGCCCAATTGCCGCGAGGCGCAGGCCGAGTGGCTGCAGGCGGTGAACGCGGTCTCCACCATCGCCGTGCCGTCGCTGGAAGCGCCTGCCGTGCAGCCGCTCTTCACTGCGCTGCGCCAGTCGCCTTGCGCGCGCTCGCTCGACGAGGGCGGCCGTGATCGCCTCGCGCTCCTGGAGTCGATCAACACGCGCGACGCGAAGGCGATCCTCGAGCGCTCGACGCGCCTGCTCGAAAACCCCCTCGAGAGCGAGCGGCCGTTCTATCTCATGTCGGCGATGAGCGCCGCGCTCGCGCTGGGCGATGTCGCCCGGGCAATCGAGCTCCGCGAGCGGCATTTCAAGCTGGTGCCGCCGCGGGAGCGCGAATCGATCCAGTGGAAGCTGGTGCTCGCGCAGCTGGATGCGGCCCAACACCGCCGGCCCCGGTGACGATGTTGGGCACATCGCCTCCCAAAACCGTCAGCTGCGCGGGACGGCGTGGCGACATGGGACGGCGGGCGATACGCGGGGCCGCAACGGCGAACTGCAGCCGACCCGGCACCGACGTTAACCCATTGAACTTATTGATGTTATATTGACGGCGAAAAGAAGTAGGGCAGTTGGCCGGGTTCGGTGCAATTCAGGCACGGCGGTTGCAAGGAAGGGAGGCGCACCTGTTGGTGCGGCTGCCTCAACCCACATAGGAGTTTCCATGAACAAAGTCCAGAAGGGCTTTACCTTGATCGAACTGATGATCGTCGTTGCGATCATCGGCATCCTGGCCGCCATCGCGATCCCGGCGTACCAGGACTACACGGTCCGCTCGAAAGTGACCGAGCTGATCAACGCCGCCGGCGTCTGCAAGACCTCGGTTGCCGAGTACTACCAGGCCAAAGGCTTCATGCCCGCGACCGAGACCGATGCCGGCTGCTCCAACTCCGGTACCGTCAACTCGCTGCCGCCGACCGTTGCGACCGGCAAGATCACCGTCGCCGCGCAGGGTGGCCTGTCGGGTCAGCTGACCGCCGCCGCCAACAAGCTGGGCTACGTGCCGGGTTGCGGCTCGCCTGGCGCCTACGCGAACTGCGCCACCGCCTCCGGCGGCGCGGCCCCGCCCATCACGGAATGGTTCTGCGACGCCACGGTCGGCGGCCTCACGAACATTCTGCCGAAGTACCTGCCCGCGACCTGCCGTTAATCGCGTAGCAGCGTA
>DATLEL010000088.1:0-7018 GCA_035525255.1 Usitatibacter sp. | reverse complement strand
CCGCAAGCGTGTGGAATTTGCCTTCGAGGTCCGGGTCGGTCATCGGGCGCTGGAGGGAGCCGATCGCGTTCTTGACGAACACGTGCACGCGCCGCCCATCCTTCAGCACCGCCGTCACGTCCGCAGCGGCCTCGTCGATGGAGTCGTCCACCGTCGCCACCACCTTGCGGCGCAGCGCCACCATGTCGTCGCGCGTGACGATGTGGTCGTCGTATTCGGTTTCGCCCGCACGCCCGAAGACCAGGCCCGCGGCGAAGCCGTGGTAGACGCTGAACTTCCCTTGCAGGCCGTCCTGGGGCTCCTTCTTCCCGGTGAGCTCGAGCACCAGCGAGTGCACCTTGAGCTCCACGCGCTCGACCTCCTCGGCCTTCACGCCCTTGGCGCGCAACTGCGTGGCGGCGTCGATGGTCGGGTGGATCACGATGCCGCAGGCGAACGGCTTGTAGGTATTGAACGAGATCTCGAAGCGCTCGCCCAGCTCGCCGGTGATCTCGTTCCAGTCGTGCTTGAGCGAGACCGTCTGGATATAGCCGCGCGGGGCCTCCAGCGCCCTGGGGCTCGCGGTGAAGCCGTTCTTCGCCAGCAATGCGGACGTGAGCCCCGCGCGCGCGGCGGCGCCCGGATGGAACGGCTTGGTCATGGTGCCGAACTGCTCGCGCATGCCGACCGGCTGCGACGCGGCGATGCCCAATGCCCACGCCGTGTGCCGCTCGTCGAGCTTGAGGAGCCGCGCGCACCCGGCGGCGGCGCCGACGCTACCGGTGGATCCGGTGATGTGCCAGCCGCGGTCGTAGTGATCCGGATACATCGCGTTGCCGATGCGGCACGCCACGTCGATGCCGAGCACCAGGGCGTCGGTCACCTCGCGGCCCGAGGCTCCCGTCACTTCCGCGAGCGCGAGCAGCGCGGAGGCCACGGGACCCGCGGGATGGATGATGGTCTTGAGGTGCGTATCGTCGAAATCGAAGGTGTGCGAGGTGATGCCGTTCACCAGCGCGGCGCTCGCCATGTCCACCTTCTCGCCGCGGCCGAGCACCGTCGACTGCGCGGCCGGCTGCAGCATGCGCACCGCGCCCAGCGCCGCCTCGGCCGACTCGTGCTTCGCGGCTCCCACGGCGCAGCCCACCCAGTTCATGAAGGTACGGTGCGCCTCGTGGTCGACGGCTTCGGTCCATCCGCGGGAGGGATGAGTTGAAACGTACTTCGCCAGGACCTGCGTAATGGGAGGCGCGTTGTGGTCCGCCTCGACCTTGGTGTTGCGTGCCATGCGCCGATTCTACCGGCCGCCGTATAATTTGAAACCCGCCGCAGTTCCAAGATACCCGAGGAGATAGCCATGGCCGCCCATCCGCAAGCCGTGTCGCAGCAGGCATCGACCGCCCCCACCGTCAAGTTGCTGGTCAACGGCAAGTTCGTCGAGTCGAAGGCGAAGCAATGGCGCGATGTCGTGAACCCCGCCACCCAGGAAGTGCTGGCGCGCGTTCCCATGTGCGACGCAGCCGAAGTCGGCGAAGCGATCAAGTCCGCGGCCGAGGCGTTCAAGACGTGGAAGAACGTGCCCATCGGTGCGCGCGCCCGCATCATGCTCAAGCTACAGGAGCTGATCCGCCGCGACATGAAGAAGCTCGCCGCGGTGCTCACCGCCGAGCAGGGCAAGACGCTTCCCGATGCCGAAGGCGACGTCTTCCGCGGCCTCGAGGTGGTGGAGCATGCCTGCTCCATCGGCACCCTGAGCCTGGGCGAGATCGCCGAGAACGTCGCCGGCGGCGTGGACACCTACTACATCCGCCAGCCCATCGGCGTGTGCGCGGGCATCACGCCGTTCAATTTCCCCGCGATGATCCCGCTGTGGATGTTCCCCATGGCGATCGTCTGCGGCAACACGTTCGTGCTGAAGCCCTCGGAGCAGGATCCGATGACGCCGATGGTGCTCGCCGAGCTGGCGCTGGAGGCGGGCGTCCCGCCGGGCGTGCTCAACATCGTCCACGGCGGCAAGGAAGCGGTGGACACGCTCTGCACCCATCCCGACATCAAGGCGGTCTCGTTCGTCGGCTCGTGCGGCGTGGGCGAGCACGTCTACAAGCTCGCGAGCGACAACGGCAAGCGCGCGCAATGCATGATGGGCGCCAAGAACCACGCCGTGGTGATGCCGGACGCCAACAAGGAGCAGTCGCTGAACGCGCTCGTGGGCGCGGGCTTCGGCGCCGCCGGCCAGCGCTGCATGGCGACCAGCGTCGCGGTGCTGGTGGGCGAAGCGAACAGCTGGATCCCGGACATCGTCGCGAAGGCGAAGACGCTCACCCTCAACGGCGGCACCGAGAAGGGTGCGGACCTGGGCCCGGTGATCTCGAAGCAGGCGAAGCAGCGCATCGAGGGGCTGATCGAGAAAGGCGTGAAGGAAGGCGCGAAGCTCGAGCTCGACGGACGCAACCCCAAGGTCGCCGGCTACGAGAAGGGCAACTTCATCGCGCCCACGGTGTTCTCCGGCGTGAAGCCCGGGCACGCGGTCTACGAGGAGGAGATCTTCGGGCCGGTGCTGGTGCTGGTGAGCGTGCAGACGCTCGACGAGGCCATCGAGCTCATCAACAAGAACCCCTACGGCAACGGCACCGGGATTTTCACGCAGTCGGGTGCGGCCGCGCGCAAGTTCCAGAACGAGATCGACGTGGGCCAGGTCGGCATCAACGTTCCGATCCCGGTGCCGGTTCCCTACTTCAGCTTCACCGGCTCGCGCGGCTCCAAGCTGGGCGACCTCGGCCCCTACGGCAAGCAGGTGATCCAGTTCTACACCCAGGTGAAGACGGTCACGGAGCGCTGGTTCGACGATGCGACGACGAGCCCGGGAATCCATACGACCATCAGCCTCAAATGAAAATCGGCTTCGTAGGGCTGGGCCATATGGGCAACCCGATGGTCCGCAACCTGTTGAAGGCGGGCCACACGCTCAAGGTGTACGACGTGGTGCCCGAGCTGCTGAAGAAGCTCACCGACAAGGGTTGCGAAGCGGCGACCTCGCCGGTGGATGCCGCGCGCGGCAGCGATGTGCTCATCACGATGTTGCCCTCCTCGCCCCACGTGCGCTCGGTGTATCTCGGCGAGTACGGCGTGCTGTCGGGGACCAAGCCCGGCACGCCGTTGATCGATTGCTCCACCATCGATCCGCTCACCGCGCGCGAGGTGGCCATGGATGCCAAGGCGAAAAGCTGCCCCATGGTGGATGCGCCGGTTTCAGGCGGCGTGGGCGGCGCGGAAGCCGGGACCCTCACCTTCATGGTCGGCGGAGACGCGAAGGACTTCGAGGCCGCGAAGCCGATCCTGCAATCCATGGGGAAGAACATCGTCCATTGCGGCGGCGCGGGCAACGGCCAGGTGGCCAAGATCTGCAACAACATGATGCTCGCCATCGAGATGATCGCCACCTCCGAGGGCATGACCCTCGCCGCGAAGCTCGGCATGGATCCGAAGATATTCGCGTCGATCGTGAACACCTCGAGCGGGCGCTGCTGGAGCTCCGACACGTATAACCCGTATCCCGGCGTGCTCGACAACGTGCCCGCCGCGCGCGGCTACAGCGGCGGTTTCGGCGCCGACCTGATGCTGAAGGACCTGACGCTCGTCACCGACGCGGCCAAGAGCGCGAAGCAGCCGGTGATGCTGGGCGCGCTCGCGCAGCAGATCTACCAGAAGCATTCCGCGGACGGCAACGGCACGAAGGATTTCTCCAGCGTGATCCTGCAATACATGAAGCAATGATCCGCCACGAGATCAGGGGCCACACGGCCTTCATCACCCTCGACAACCCGCCCGCGAACACCTGGACGCCGGAGAGCCTGCGCGCGCTGGAATCCCTCGTCGCGCAGCTGGGCGCGAATCGCGAGGTCTACGCCGCGGTCCTCACCGGCGCGGGCGAGAAGTTCTTCTCGGCCGGCGCGGACCTGAAGAATTTCAGGGACGACAAGGTGCTGGCGCGGCACTTCATCGCGTGCTTCGGCTCCGCCTTCGAGGCGCTGATGAATGCGCGTTTCGTCACCATCGCCGCCATCAACGGCTATGCCATGGGCGGCGGCCTCGAATGCACGCTCGCCTGCGACATCCGCATCGCCGAGGCCCATGCGCAGATGGCGTTGCCCGAGCCGGCGGTGGGCCTGCTGCCCGCGGGCTGCGGCACGCAGAACCTGCCGTGGCTGGTGGGCGAAGGCTGGGCCAAGCGGATGATCCTCACCAACGAGCGCGTGGATGCCGCGACGGCGCTCCGCATCGGCCTGGTGCAGGAAGTGGTCGAGAAGGGCCAGGCGCTCGCGGCGGCCACCGCCATGGCGGATCGCGTGTCGGGGCTCTCGCCGCGCGCGGTCGAGTACTGCAAGGCGCTGATCCACAACGCGCGCAACGGCATCCCGCGGCGCGCGGGCCTCGCGCTCGCGCGCGAGCGCTTCATGGACCTCTTCGACTACCAGGATCGGGCCGAGGGCGTCGACGCCTTCCTCGCCAAGCGCAAGCCGGAATGGAAGAACGATTGACCGCGGCCGGCGGCGAGCTCGCCGCCGTGATCCGCGCCGGGGTGGCGACCGTCACCCTCAACCGCCCGTCCGCGCTCAACGCGCTGTCCCTCGGCATGATCGAGGGACTCTCGGTTTGGCTGGAGGCCTGGCGCGATGACGCGCGAGTGTGCGTCATCGTCCTGCGGGGCGCGGGGGAGAAGGCTTTCTGCGCCGGCGGCGACATCCGCGCGCTGCACGACGGCATCAAGGCGGGCTCGCCGCTGCCGCAGCGCTTCTTCATCGCCGAGTACGCCCTCGACTACGCGGTCCACACCTATCCCAAGACCATCGTCGCGCACATGGACGGCATCGTGATGGGCGGCGGCATGGGCATCGGCCAGGGCGCTGCGTTGCGGATCGTCGGCGACCGCACGCGCATGGCGATGCCGGAGACCGCCATCGGGCTCTTCCCCGACGTCGGCGGCAGCTACTTCCTCTCGCGCCTGCCGGTGGCGCTCGGCCGCTATCTCGCGCTGGTGGGGCCCACGTTGCGCGCGGTCGATGCGATCTACTGCGGGCTGGCCGACCTCGATGTCAGCCCGGTTCCCGTGGCTCGCGGCGAGATCGAAACATTGCGCGCGGCGATCGACGAGCATTTCGCCCACGACCGCGTCGACGCGATCATCGCGTCCCTCCAAGCCGAAAAGCACGAAGCGCATGCGGAGTGGGCGCGCAAAACGCTCGAGGCGCTCGCGAAGCGTTCGCCGACGATGCTCCAGGTGACCCTCGAGCAGTTGCGCCGGGGCGCCACGCTGGACCTCGCCGACTGCTTCCGCATGGAGCTCAACCTCGTCCACGGCTGCTTCGACCAGGGCGATTTCGTCGAGGGCATCCGCGCCCTCATCGTGGAGAAGGACAATCGCCCGCGGTGGAACCCGCCCGCCCTGGCCGAGGTCGACCCTGCCTCCGTCGCACGATTCTTCGAGCCCCGCTGGACTCCGGCGCGGCACCCATTGGCATCTCTCCAGCAACCCGCGAGGACCCCATGAAGCTCGTCACTTTCTCCCCCCTGCCGTCGGGACAGCCCCGTCCCGGCCTGCTGCTCGACGACAAGCGCATCGTCGACATCCCCGCCGCCCTCGGCGCGTCCGAAGCGACCTCCAGCATGCTAGGGCTCATCCGCGGGGGTGGCTCCACCCTGCAGCAGCTGCGCAACCTCGCGGGCAAGACTTCCTCCGCCACCGTGGCGCTCGCCGACGTGAAGCTGCACGCCCCGATCCCGCGACCGGCGAAGAACGTGTTCTGCATCGGCTGGAACTACCTCGAGCATTTCGAGGAGGGCGCGAAGAAGCTGCAGGACAACCGCGAGCTGCCGAAATTTCCGGTGATCTTCAGCAAGGCGCCGACCGCGGTCACCGGCCCCTTCGACACGGTGCCGTTCCATTCGCAGGTTTCCACGCAATGCGACTGGGAGGTGGAGCTGGGCGTCATCATCGGCACCGGCGGCAAGGACATCCAGGAAGCCGATGCGATGCGCCATGTCTTCGGCTACACGGTGATCAACGACGTGTCCTGGCGCGACGTCCAGCGCCGTCACGGCGGCCAGTGGGACAAGGGCAAGAGCCTCGACGGCTCGTGCCCCATGGGCCCTTCCATCGTCACCGCCGATAGCGTGGACCCCAACAACCTGCGCGTCACCTGCCGCGTCAACGGGGTCACCAAGCAGGACTCGAACACGAAGTTCCTGTACTTCAAGCTGCCGCGGCTCATCGCCGAGCTCTCCGCCGGGCAGACCCTGGAAGCCGGCGACATCATCTCCACCGGCACCCCGGAAGGCGTGGGCTTCGCCCGCAACCCGCCGGAATTCATGAAACCCGGCGACCTGCTGGAAACCGAGGTCGAGGGCATCGGAATCCTGCGCAATCCCATCGGCTGAGGGATAATGGGTTCGGAGGCATACCCCGCATGGTGAGCAAGGTGCAACCCGGCCGCGAAGTCCTCGAGCGCATGGCGATCTATCGCCGCCTCGACGGGCTGGGCGCGCTGAGCGCCAGCTACGCGGGCAAGTTCGCCCTGGCCGCCTTCGTGGGCGTGATGCTGCCGCTGGGCACCTTCGTGCTCTACCTGCTCGTCACCCGCGCCGACTGGACCCAGATGTACCAGGTCCTCGCCGCGCTGGTCCTCGCCTGCTTCATGGGTTTCCTCGGCACCCTCTGGCTGCTGCGCGAGCTGCTGGTCCCCATCGACCTCACCGCCGAGGCGCTGCGCAGCTACATCGAGAGCCGCAAGCTGCCGGACCTGCCGATCCATTTTCCCGACCGCGCCGGCAAGCTGATGGAGGGCACGCAGTACACGCTCTCGCAGTTGCACGAGACCATCAGCCGCCTGGAGCGTGTCTCCGACACCGACGACCTCACCGGCATCTACAACCGGCGCGCCGGCGACAAGCGCCTCGCCGAGGAGACGGCGCGCGCCGAGCGCGACCTGCAGTCCTTCCAGCTGGCTTTCTTCGACATCAACGACTTCAAGTCCATCAACGA
>DATLEL010000463.1:0-5814 GCA_035525255.1 Usitatibacter sp. | reverse complement strand
ACGACGGGATGCTGGAACGCGAACCAGATGCCGCCGAGCACCATCGCATCTTCCGTGAAGGACGCCGCCCAGTTGGAGACCGGCTCCGGCGACGTGTTGATCGCCGCCCGGCTACCCGCCTTGGTGAAATGGGTCCCGGCGGTGATCGTGCCGCCGACGAGACCGGAGACGATGGTGAGCGCACTGAGCGTGTCGCCACTCGCGCCTGCCGCGAGCAGCGCACCCGCGGGAATGCGGACGAACGTGTGCACCGCGTCCCACAACGTGTCGAGCCCCGGCACCTTGTCCACCAGAAACTCCATCGCGAGCATGAAACCCGCGGCGCCGATGACCCAGGGATGCTCGAGCACCTTCAATCCCTGGGGCAGGTCGACGTAATCGAGGTGGCCGAGAAGCCCGACGGCGCACACGACGAGGTAGAGGCGGATGCCGCTCGCCCAAGCGAGCAGCGCCGCGAGCGCGAAGGTCTGCAGGGTTTCCATGCCGTCGTCTCCAGCAAGCGGATCAGGCATTCGACCACAACGCGACCCCCGGCGTTCGGTTCAGGCCATCACCAGGCCGCGGCGAGCATCGCGCCGGAAGGACGCAGCCCACGCGCCATCGCCGAGCAGCGCCTGCACGACTGCGGCCGCAGCGAGGAACACGGGATACTCCCACCCGCCGCCTGCGTTGGTGAAGAGCCAGCCGTTCTTCCAGTGCACCCAGCTGGCGCCCAGCAATACCGGCAGCAATGCGACCGCCGCATACCGGGTCCTGAAGCCTGCGATCAGCATCAGCCCACCGACCGCTTCCACGAGGATGGTGGCATGGGCACCGAATCCCGGCAGCCCCAGCGACTCGTAGAACTTCACCGTGCCCGGCAGCGTGAACACCACCAGCTTGAGGTAGAGGCTGTGCACGAGGAACATCACGCCGAGGGAGACCCGCAGCACGAGCGCCGCATACGGCGCGAGCTTGGCATCGATCATGGGGTTCTCCTCAAGCGGCCTTGGGTGCGGCGGTGACAACGGGATAGCTGTTGGCTTCCCACGTGGCGAAGCCGCCTTCCATCTCCACTACCGGATAGCCTGCGGCGAGCAGCTCGAGCGCGGCTTCGGCGGCCATGTGGCAGGTCTGGTTGTAGCAGTAGAGGATGTTGAGCTTGTCCTTCGAGAGCCCAGCGGTCTCGTGCCACTTGCCTTTCGGCAGGTTGATCGCACCGGGGATGTGACCCTTGCGGAAGTCCGTGGGGAAGCGCACGTCGACGATGACGATGTCTTCCTTGCGGTCGATCATGCCGGTGAGCTCATGCGGGCCGGTGGTGGCGGCGGCTTTCTGCGCGAAGTAGGCGCGGGCGGCGGTGAAGTCGTATTTCATTTGCGTGTCCTTTGGTTGGTTGGCTGGATTCCCGCCTTCGCGGGAATGACGACATCCTAGGGACCGGCGGCGTTTTGATCAGCGGCCCGCGTGGCATATGATTGTTCACGGAAACGCACCAATCCCATGGAAAACCTGGCCGACATCGCGGTGTTCGTGCGCGTCGTGGAGCGCGGCAGCTTCACGGTCGCGGCCGACGACCTGTCGTTGTCGCGCGCGGTGGTGAGCAAGTACATCTCGCGGCTGGAGGAGCGCCTGGGGGCGCGGCTCCTGAACCGCACCACGCGCCGGCTATCGCTGACCGAGGCCGGGGCCGCGCTGTTCGAGGCGAGCCGCGGTGCGATCGAGCGCATCGAGGAGGCCGAGGCGGCGGTGGCGCAGTTCCAGTCGGCGCCGCGCGGGCGGCTGCGCGTGAGCGCGCCGATGTCCTTCGGCATCCTCCACCTGGGGCCCGCCATCGCGGATTTCTCGCGCGAGTTTCCCGCCGTGATGCTCGACATCCACCTCGACGACCGCTTCGTAAACCTGGTGGAAGACAGCGTCGACGTGGCGATCCGCATCGGCGTGCTCACCGATTCGAGCCTGGTAGCCCGCAAGCTCGCCGCCACACGCGCGGTCGCCTGCGCCTCGCCCGCCTACCTTGCCGAGCATGGCGAGCCCGAGACCCCCGAGGACCTCGCGAGCCACGATTGCCTGATCTATTCCTACCTCGCCACCTCCAACGTATGGCGCTTCCTCGCGCCCGACGGCGGCGAGATCCCGGTCGCGGTGAAGGGGAAGATGCGCATCAACAACGGCATCGTGCTCGCGGAGGCGGCGATCGCGGGGCGCGGCGTGCTGGTGACGCCGAGCTTCTACGTGGCGCCGCTGCTGCGCGACGGGAAGCTGAAGCGCATCCTCGTCGGCTATCGCCTTCCGGAGCTCGGCATCCATGCCGTGTACCCTCAGCGGACCCACGTGCCGCCCAAGGTGCGCGCGTTCGTGGATTTCCTCGCGCACCGCTTTGGCCGCAAGCCCGACTGGGAGAAATTCTGATGTTCCGTCCGACCCCTGTTGAAAGGACCTGCATGCGTTTGAACGAGCTGGCCCGCGCCGCCTGCGCGGGCCTGGTAGCCCTGGCCCTCCCTGCGCTGGCGCAATCGCCGGCGATGTACGAGAAACCGGATCGCGAGCAGTTCCTGCTGCAGGGCGCGAAGAAGGAAGGCGAGGTCGCGGTCTACACCTCGCTCATCGCCGAGGACCTGTCCGCGCTCTCCGCCGCTTTCGAGAAAAAATACGGCGTCAAGGTGAAGGGTTGGCGCGCGGGATCGGAGAAGGTGCTGCAGCGAACGGTGACGGAGGCGCGCGCGAACCGGCGCGAGGCCGACGTGATCGAGACCAACGGCCCGGAGCTGGAAAGCCTCTACCGCGAAAAGGTCCTGCAGCCGCTGCGCTCGCCCCACGCGAAGGACCTGCTGCCCCAGGCGTTGCGGCCCCATGGCGAGTGGATCGGCACGCGCATCAACATGTTCGTGCATTCGTACAACACGCAGCTGGTGCAGCCCTCGGAAGTGCCCCGCAGCTATGCGGAGCTGGCGAACCCGCGCTGGAAGGGGCGCCTCGGCATCGAGGCCGAGGACGAGGACTGGTTCGCCATGGTGATTCGCGGGCTCGGCGAGGAGAAAGGCCTGGCGCTGTTCCGCGAGATCGGCCGCGTCAACGGCTTCTCGGTGCGCAAGGGGCACACGCTGCTCGCGGGGCTGGTCGGCTCCGGCGAGGTGCCGTTCGCGTTGACGACCTACAGCCACGGCGCCGAGAAGATGAAGCAGCGCGGCGCGCCCGTCGAGTGGTATGCGATCGAGCCCGCCATCGGGCGCGCCAATGGCATCGCCATCTCGCGCACCTCCCCGCACCCCCACGCCGCCGCGTTGTTCATGGACTTCGTGCTCTCGCCCGAGGGCCAGGCGATCCTCGAGCGCGGCGGCTACGTTCCCGCCAACCGCAAGCTCGACAGCCGCGCGCACAAGCTGCCGCTGCGGCTGGTGGACCCGGCCGTGGTGCTCGACGAGAACGAGAAATGGTCGCGCCTGTGGAAGGAGATCGTGCTGGGGAACGCGCGGTGAGCGAGGAGCGCCTCGATCCCGCGCGCACCTGCCTGCTGCTTTTCGATCTCCTCGAAGGCCACGTGAATCGCGACGACGCGAGCCGCGCCCGCTTCCGCCCGGTGATCGCCAACGCCGAGGCGCTGCTGCATGCGGCGCGCGTCGACGACGTGATGGTGGCCTACGCCCATGCGGACCACCGCGCCGATCGCGCCACGAGCGCGCGTACGCTGCGCGACTCCGATAATCGACTGGCGCCCCTGCAGGCCGGCGACCCTGCGGAACGCCACATGCCGGTGATCACCGGCGGCACGCCCGAGGCGCGCATCGTGCGCGAGCTGGCGCCCGAGCCCGGCGATTACATGGTGCCGAAACATCGCTGGAGCGCGTTCCACGGCACCTACCTCGAGCTGGCACTCCGCACCCGCGGCGTGGACACCATCATCCTGTGCGGCGGTTCGACCGACGTGGGCGTCGCCTCGACCGCCTACGCCGCGCGCGACCTCGACTACAACCTCGTCGTCGCGTCGGACGCGTGCACCTCGCCCGAGCAGGACAACCACGCGCAGTTCATGCGCCGCATCTTCCCGCGCATGGCGCGCGTGCGGACCACGGCGCAGATCCTCGCCATGCTTCCGGGCTGACCATGGGAAAGATCCTCGCCGCGCTCCTCTTCGCCGCTTCCATGCCCGCCGTCGCGGCGATGGAAGACGTGCCCTTCGTCGTGACCCCCGACAACGTGACCCTTGCAATGCTGCAGCTCGCGGGCGTGGGCCCGCAGGACTACGTGATCGACCTTGGCAGCGGCGACGGGCGCATCGTGATCCTCGCCGCCAAGCGATTCTCCGCGCGCGGCCTGGGCGTGGAAATCGATCCCACCCTGGTGGAGAGGAGCCGCCAGAACGCCCGGGCCGCGGGCGTCGAAGGCCGCGCGATATTCCGCGAGCAGGACCTGTTCAAGACGGACCTCTCGCCGGCGTCGGTGATCACGATGTACCTGCTGCCGGAGGTGAACCTCCACCTGCGCCCGCGCATCCTCGCGCTGCGGCCCGGCACGCGGGTTGTCTCCCATGACTGGGACATGGGGGAATGGAAGCCCGACAAGACGGTGGTGGTCGAAGCGCCCGACAAGATGATCGGCCTCGAGAAGGCGAGCCACGTGCACCTGTGGATCGTGCCGGCGCGCGTCGACGGCCATTGGTGCGGCACCGGCAAGGCGCGCGGCACCGCCTTGCGCATCGAGCAGGATTTCCAGCGCTTTCGCGCGCGCATGCAGAAGGCGGGCAGCGACCCTCTCGAGCTCCAGGGTTCGATCGAGGGCGTGACGCTGCGCTCGCCGCGCAATGCAAGCCTGCGGCTCGAGGGCGACCGGCTGAAGCTGCAGGCGATCGCCAAGCCGTACTCGCCCCATCACGGCGGAACCTTCGCCCGAGCGCGCGGGCCCAACTGCCATTGAGGAAGGCCGCCATGCGCCCCAGCCGTGTTTCGTTGCTGCTCCTGGCCCTCGCGATGGGCGGGTGCGCGGGTGTCTCGAAGCTACCGCCGGGCGCGGATGTCGGCCCCGATCCGGTGCTCGCCGCGCCCGAGCGCGCATTGATTCCCACCACCAACGTGGCGCCGGCCATCGGCTGGCCCGCCGGCGCGAAGCCGGTCGCGGCTCCCGGTCTCACGGTGAAGGCGTTCGCGACCGGCCTCGATCATCCGCGCTGGCTCCTCGTGCTGCCGAACGGCGACGTGCTGGTGGCCGAGACCAACGCCCCCGAGCGTCCCGACGACGGCAAGTCCCTCAAGGGCTTCTTCATGAAGATCTTCATGAAGATCGCCGGGGCCGGGCCGAAGAGCGCCGACCGCATCCTCCTGCTGCGCGATACCGACGGCGATGGCGTGGCCGAGACGCGTTCGGTGTTCCTCGAAGGGCTGCACTCGCCCTTCGGCATGGCGCTCATCGGCAACCAGCTCTTCGTCGCCAATACCGATGCAGTGATGCGCTTCCCCTACACATCCGGCACGCTGCGCATCGATGCGCCCGGCATGAAGGTGGCGGACCTTCCCGCCGGCCCGCTGAACCACCACTGGACCAAGTCACTGGTAGCGAGCCGCGACGGCGCCAAGCTCTACGCCGGCGTGGGCTCCAACAGCAACGTGGCCGAGAACGGCATGGAAGCCGAGGAAGGCCGCGCGGCGGTGTGGGAAATCGACCCACGCAGTGGGGCCGCACGGGTGTATGCCACCGGGCTGCGTAATCCCGTGGGACTGGGATTCGAGCCCGCGAGCGGCAAGCTGTGGGCGGTGGTGAACGAGCGCGACGAGCTCGGCAACGACCTGGTACCCGACCTGCTCACCTCAGTCACCGATGGCACGTTCTATGGCTGGCCGT
>DATLEL010000128.1:0-9176 GCA_035525255.1 Usitatibacter sp. | reverse complement strand
GCGCTTGGGCAGCCGGCCGAAGCGTTTCACCACCATGCCGCCGACGGTGTCGTAGTCGTCGTCGGAGAAGTTGGTGTTGAAGTGGTTGTTGAAGTCGCCGATCTCGGTCACCGCCTTCACGCGGTAGCGCCCGCTGCGGTCCACCAGGATGTTGTCCTCGGTCTCGTCGAAGTCGTACTCGTCCTCGATGTCGCCCACGATCTGCTCGATCACGTCCTCGATGGTCACGAGGCCCGCGACGCCGCCGTACTCGTCCACGACGATGGCGATGTGGTTGCGGTTGGCGCGGAACTCCTTCAGCAGCACGTTGAGTCGCTTGGCCTCGGGGACGAACACGGCCGGGCGCAGCATCTCGCGCACGTTGAACTCGTCCTCGGCGTAGAAGCGCAGCAGGTCCTTGGCGAGCAGGATGCCGATCACGTTGTCGCGGTTGTCCTCGAAGACCGGGAAGCGCGAATGCGAGGTCTCGATCACGAACGGGATGAACTTCTCCGGGCTGTCCGTCACGTCGAGCATGTCCATCTGCGAGCGCGGGATCATCACGTCGCGCACCTGCGTCTCCGAGACCTGCAGCACGCCCTCGATCATCGACAGCGCCTCGGCGTCGAGGAGGCGGCGCTCGAACGCCGAATGCAGCAGCGCGATCAGCTGCTCCCGGTCCTCGGGCTCCCTCAGCAGCAGGGACGACAATCTCTCGAGCAGGCTGGGCCTGGGGGGTTCGCTCATTCGGGGGCGGGGCGGGACGGGACGAATACTGTAGCAAGGCGGCTGAAAGCGTGCAGGCGCGTCACCCCACCGCGTAGGGGTCGGGATACCCGAGGCGCTCCAGGATGACGCGCTCGCGCCGCTCCATGCGCCGCGCCTCCGCGTCGTCGCCGTGGTCCTCGCCCTGCAGGTGGAGGAGGCCGTGCACGACGAGATGGGCGTAATGAGCCTCGATGGGCTTCCCCTGGGCCCCGGCTTCGCGCGCCACTACCGGGGCGCAGATCACCACGTCGCCCGCGAGGGGAGATGCCGCGTAGACGAACGTGAGCACGTTGGTGGGATGGTCATGGCCGCGGAATTCCCGGTTCAGGCGCCGCCCCTCGGCTTCCGCGACGAAGCGCAGCGTCACGTTCGCGGCACGTCGCAGCGCCGCACGTGCCCAGGCGCGCAATCGGGCATCCGTCGGGATATGGGACGCGCGCGAGGCGCGCTGGATCGTCAAGGAACTGTATCCCCGCCTACGCGGGGATGACGCGCTCAAGGCGCGCTCACGTCTTGCGGGGCTTGGTGTGGCGGTCGTACGCGTCGACGATCGCCTGCACCAGCGGATGGCGCACCACGTCCTCGGAGCGGAACTCGGTCATCGCGATGCCCCGCACGCCATCGAGCACGGCGCGCGCGTCGATGAGGCCCGAGGCCTGGCCCTTGGCGAGGTCGATCTGCGTCACGTCCCCGGTGATCACCGCCTTGGAGCCGAAGCCGATGCGGGTGAGGAACATCTTCATCTGCTCGGGGGTGGTGTTCTGCGCCTCGTCGAGGATCACGAACGAGTGGTTGAGCGTGCGCCCGCGCATGAAGGCGAGCGGTGCGATCTCGATCGCGCCGCGCTCGAAGCTGCGCATGACCTTGTCGTAGCCCATCAGGTCGTAGAGCGCGTCGTAGAGCGGGCGCAGGTATGGGTCCACCTTCTGCGCCAGGTCGCCGGGGAGGAACCCCAGCTTCTCGCCCGCCTCCACCGCGGGGCGCGTCAGCACGATGCGCTTCACCGCGTCGCGCTCGAGCGCGTCCACCGCCGCGGCCACCGCAAGGAACGTCTTTCCCGTCCCCGCCGGTCCCAGGCAGAAGGTGATGTCGAAATTGCGCATGCTCTGCAGGTACTGCGCCTGGCGCGGCGTGCGCGCGGTGAGCTCGCTCCTGCGGGGCAGCATCAGCACCGGGGCGTCGCTCTCCTCGCCGGTTCGCGAGTGCGTGATCTCCACCAGCCCCAGCTGGATGTCCTCCACCGAGAGGTCGCGCTTGGCCGCGTCATAGAAGCGCCGCAGCGCGCGGGCGGCCTTGTCGGCCTGGTCGCGAGGTCCGGCGACGCTGAAGCGCTCGCCGTGCCGCGAGATGCTCACGTCGAGCGCGGTCTCGATCTGGCGCAGGTTCGCGTCGAGCGGCCCGCACAGCGCGGCAAGCCGGCCGTTGTCGACCGGGTTGAAGGTGACTTCTTCGGTAGGTTGCCGACGTCGTGTGGCAGTCAACTTGTCCTTCAGGCGCCCACGCGCTGCATTGGGGCCTTCAGTGCCTCCTCGAGGGTGTTCAGGCTGTCGGCCAGGTGGGCACGCGCCTCCTTGGATAGACCGGGGCGGGCATGCGCGGTTCGCAACTGTCCCAGCAGGGCGCGGGTATTCTCGCGCTGCAGCGCGCGCGCATCGGCGGGGGCGCCGCCACCGCGCGTAAGCATCAACGTCACGCGGCGCACGTGCTCGCGCTGCAGGTTGCGGCGCATGAGCGAGATGTCCCCCGTGCCCTTGAGGTCGCCCCAGATGGACGCCTGCAGGTTGTCGTAGAGGTCCGACAGCGACAGGTACTTCTTGCCCTCGGCTGTCTTGAAGCTGCCGTCCAGCAGGCGCAAGGCCACGGCATCGCTCATCAAGCGGTCGAGCGCCTGGGTCTGCACGTTGAGCACGCGCGCGGCGAGCGTGAAGCTCGCACGCTCGCCCACCCCGGCCTCGAAGGGATCGGCGGCGAGGCGCGTGAGGAACTCGGGCTTGAACTTGAAGCTGTCGACCTGGAAGAGGCCGTCGGTCACCAGCTTCAGCGCTTCGCGCTGGCGCTCCGGCGCGATGGGAGTGAAGCTCGCGCGTGCGCTGCCCGCATGGTCCCGGACGTAGATCACGCCGCCCACGTATTTGGTTGCCACCTGCGCGGCGAGCGCGTACTGGTTGAAGCCCGCGACCACGTTGCGATAGAGCACGTCGCGCCCTTCGTCGGGCGGCAGCTCACGGCCCTGCCAGCGCTCCCACAGCTCGCGCGAGAGCGTCATGCGCCGGCGCGCGAAGCCGAGCGGATCGGAGCCCAGGTCGCGCTGGTTCACTTCCGGATCGGCGGCGTCCTCGTTGGAGCCGATCTCCTCGTCGGTGGCATACGCGAGCTGCGGCTCGGTGCTGCGCGCCGCGATGCGCGCCAGGTCCTTGGCTTCGGTCTCGGCCGGCAGCGGCTTGTAGGCGTACTCGATCGCCCAGAAGTCATAGGGCCCGAGGGTGCTCATCACGTACTCGCCCTGCTTTTCCTTGGTGAGCGCGATGTTCCAGGCGTTGTAGTCCATCACCGAGCCGCCGAGGCCGTTCACGCGCGTGAACTCGGGGTCGGCGATCTGCGCCTCGGTATAGATGGTCGACGCGCGGAAGTTGTGGCGCAGTCCGAGCGTGTGGCCGACCTCGTGGGTGACCACGTCCTTCAGCGTCGCCTTGACGATGGCTTCGGCCTCGGGGCTGTTGGGATCGAGGTCGCCGCGCGCCTCGAGCAGGCCCGAGGCGAACGCCGCCTCCTGGAAAGCCTCGTTGCCGTATGCGCAGAGCGAGATGTCGTCCTGGCTGTCGCCGTGCGCATGCCGTGCGGGGCGCACCGGCCCGGCGGTGGGCTTGCCGAACTGCTCCCCGGTGAGGCGGCGCGGCAGGCGCGTCCAGCCCTGCGAGATCGCGATGTCGGCATCGAGGATCTCCCCGGTGCGCGGATCGATGCGGCGCGGTCCGATGGCGAGCGCACCATCGCTCGTGTCGAGATACCAGCGGATGGAGGCGTGGCGGACGTCGGCGGTATCGAAGTCGGCGTCCTCGGGCTGCACTTCCACGCGGACCGCGTCCTTGAAGCCGATCTTCTCGAATGCCTTGTTCCACTCGAGCACGCCCGCCTTCACGGTGTCGCGATATTCGACGGGGATGGTGTTGTCGAGCCAGAAGACGATCGGCTTCACCGGTTCGGACATCGCGGCCGCGGGATCCTTCTTCTCCAGGCGCCAGCGGTTCACCAGGTACTGGCGCGGGAACGGCGACTTGTCGTTGGTGTAATCGAAGTGCCGCGTCATGAAGTGGCCGACGCGAGGATCGGCCATGCGCGGCTTCATCGGCTCATCGGGCAGCTTGGCGAGGCTGTAGTGATAGCCGAGGAACATGCTGCGCGCGTCTTCCAGCGTCGAGGGCAGCGCCACCCCTTGGCCGTTCATGGCGGGGGCGGGGATCTTGGGCATCGCGAAATGCGCCGATATGGCGAACGTGGCCATGTCTTCCGAGGCGCGCACCTTGGTGAAGCTCGAGTTGCGCTGGTCGAAGGAATAGGGCGCGCGATAAGTGGCCTCCAGCTGCGTCGAGTCGCCCGCGATGTCGGCGAGGAAGAGGGGATTGGCTTCCACCAGCACGGATTTGCGTTCGGGATGCGGCAGGCTCGCGATGGTGGTGGTGCCGATGAGGCTGTCGGTGAAGCTCTGGCGCGCCGCCACCGCCATGGGCGTGCCGTCCTTGGCACGGTAGCGCGGGTTCTTGGCGATCATCTGCACCAGGTTGCCCACCTTGCGGAATTCAACCACGTAGCCGCGCACCATGAACGGATAGATGAAGTTCTCGCCCAGGCCACGGGTGCGGTTGATGGAGAGGTAGAAAGGCGTGTTGAAGTGCTCGGGCTTGAGCTCCATCCACACCTTCTCGTCCTTCTCGTAGAGCGGGAAGAAGCCGGGCATCGCCTGCGCATCCTTGATGATCATCTCGAAGGAGCGCGGGCTCGGCACCGCGGGCGACGCCTGGGGTGTGCCGGGAAGCGTCGACGGCAGCTGCACCGTGGGGGTCACAGGCGGCGAGGCTTGCGGCGCAGGCGTGGAAGGGTTGGGAACCGGGCCGGGTGGCGAAGTGGGCGTCGGTTGCGACGGCGTCTTCTGCGCGAATGAAACGCCCGCGCCGAGGGCCAGCGCGATCGCCGGCAGCATGATCGTGAGTCGTGAAGCTTTCATGTCTGCTCCTGTAGTTCGGGGGCGTGACTCCCCGGGAAATCCGATGTGACGACGCGGCCGCGCAGGCTGTGGGGATAGGCCGCCGTGATCTCGACCTCCGCGTAACGCCCCACCAGCCGCGCGTCGCCGGCGAAATTGACGACGCGATTGTTTTCCGTGCGCCCGGCAAGCTCGGCCGGGTTCTTGCGCGCGCGCCCTTCGACCAGCACCAGCTGGCGCGAGCCGACCATGGCGCGGGAATATTCGTCCGACAGGGCCTGCAGCCGCGCCTGCAGCCGCTGCAGCCGCTCGAGCTTCTCGGCGTGGGGCGTGTCGTCGGCGAGGCTTGCGGCAGGGGTGCCGGGCCTGGGGCTATAGATGAAGCTGAACGAGCCGTCGAAGCGCACGTCGTCGACGAGGCGCAACGTCTGCAGGAAATCGGCCTCGGTCTCGCCGGGGAAGCCGACGATGAAATCGCTCGACAGCGAGATATCGGGCCGCGCGAGGCGCAGGCGCCGCACGATGGAGCGGTATTCCATCGCCGTGTAGTTGCGCTTCATCCCGGCAAGCACGCGGTCGGAGCCCGACTGCACCGGGAGATGCAGCTGCGAGACGAGCTTCGGGATGCGGGCGTACGAATCGATGAGGCGCTGGGTGAACTCGAGCGGGTGCGACGTGGTGTAGCGAATGCGCCGCAGACCGTCGATCTTCGCCACCTGCGCCAGCAGCAGCGCGAAGTCGGCGCTCTCCCCCGCCGGCAGCTCGCCCCGGTAAGCGTTGACGTTCTGCCCCAGCAGCGTCACTTCCATCACGCCGTTCGCGGCCAGGTGGCGCACCTCGCCGAGGATGTCCTGCAACGGGCGCGAGACTTCTTCGCCGCGCGTGTAGGGCACCACGCAGAAGCTGCAGTACTTGCTGCAGCCTTCCATGATGGAAACGAACGCGGCGGCGCCCTCCACGCGGGCGGGCGGCAGGTGGTCGAATTTCTCGATCTCCGGGAACGAGATATCCACCTGCGCCTGGCCGCTGTCGCGGCGCCGGGCCATCAGCTCGGGAAGGCGATGCAGGGTCTGCGGGCCGAACACGAGGTCCACGTACGGGGCGCGGCGAACGATCTCGGCGCCTTCCTGGCTGGCCACGCAGCCACCGACGCCAATCATCACTTCGGGCCGTGCCGCCTTGAAGGCGCGCGCGCGGCCCAGGTCGGCGAATACCTTCTCCTGTGCTTTCTCGCGTACCGAGCAGGTATTGAAAAGGATCAGGTCGGCTTCCGCCGGGTCCGTGGTTTTCTGGAAACCGTCGGCGGCGGCGAGGACGTCGGCCATCTTCTCCGAGTCGTACTCGTTCATCTGGCACCCGAAGGTGCGGATGTAGACCTTCTTCGCTTGCGTCATTGAGCTCCTGGGGTGCGGAGGTGATTCCGGGCCGGGGTTTTCACTACGAACTCGCAAGGGAAATCCTACAGGAATGTAGGTGCGTTTCACGTCCGCGGATCAGCGAATTCCTACAAAGGGGTCCGATCGGACCACCCCGGGGGAGCCTGTCGGAGCCCTCCGACCGGACGGGGGCGTACGCGCCAACAGTCGTGGCGGACCAGCGTCGGGCACTCGCCGACGCCGATGTGAGCAGGCCCATTGAGCCCAAGCGCTGCAACGCGCGCGGTGCGGCGGTGCCTCACTCCACATGCGGCGATATTCGCCGCATCGTTTTTCCACAGGAGGCACCACCATGAAGACCACTCAATTCACCCGCGGCATCCTCGCCGCCGCCGTGCTCGGCGCGATGGGCGCTTACGCGCAATCCACCGACACCTCGACCGCCAACCAGCATGCGAACAAAGCCGCCAACAAGGCGAACAAGGCGACTTCGACCGCCTCGAATACCGCCGCGAACACGGCTTCGAAGCCGCTATGCAGCAGCCTGAATCATCCCAACGCCGGCAAGCTGGCCGATAAGGACACCGGGCGCGCGAAGGAAAACTCCGCGAGCGCCGTGCACATGGATTGCATCCCGGATAGCCAGGCCGCCGCGAGCGGCGCCGTGACCGGCAGCAACACCGCCGGCACCGGTTCGTCGTCCTCGGGCACCGGCTCGACTTCCTCTCCGTCGTCGTCCTCGGGCACGGGCTCGACCTCTTCCCCGTCGATGTCCTCGGGCACGAGCTCGACCTCTTCCCCGTCGCTCACCGGTTCCGCGTCGTCGAACACTTCGTCGGTCACCGGCTCGTCCGCGGAGGTGAATTCCGCCGTCACGGGCTCCAGCTCCACGCTGAACCCCACCATCGACGCTCGCGGCCGTTCGACCGTGACCATCGACAACGCCACGTCGACGGGTGACCAGTCGCTCAGCAACAGCACGACTTCGAGCACCGGTGACCAGTCGCTGAGCAGCAGCACCTCCGCGACCACGGGAGATCAATCGCTCAGCTCGTCGGCGACGGCGTCGCCCTCCGGCACCAGCGGGGCAGCCAAGGACAGCAAGAAAAAGTCCACCACCAGCTCGACCACCACCAAGTAACAGCAATCGGTAGTTGTCGCGGAGGCGGGCCTGCGGGCCCGCTTTTTTTTGCGGTCAGCCCTTGCGCAATGGAATGGCGTTGGCTTCGGGCCGTGCCTGGCCGCGCAGCGAGCCGTAACGGTACGTGTAGATCGCCGTGAACTCCGCGCCCAGGAGGAAGATCTGCGCCGAGTAGTAGACCCACACCAGCAGCACCACCACGGAACCCGCGGCCCCGAAGCCGGAAGTGACCCCGCTCTTGCCGAGGTAAAGCCCGATCAGGAACTTGCCGATGGTGAACAGGAGCGCCGTCACGGCGGCGCCGGTCCACACGTCGCGCCAGCCGATCCGCACGCGGGGGAGAATCTTGTAGATCATCCCGAAGAGCGCGGTGACCACGACGAAGCTCACGACGAAGTTGAGCGCCTCGAGCAGCCACTTCATCTTGCCGAACCACTCGCCCCACAGGGTTCCTAGCGCGACGAGCGCCGCGCTGAGCACGAGCGACGTGAGCAGGAGGAAGCCGATCGCGAGGATGAGGCTCAGCGCGGCGATCTTCGCGCGCACCGCCTTCCGCACCCCGTGCTCCTTCGAAGGCGGCGCGCGCCAGATGCGATCGAGCGCGCTCTGGAGCTCCCCCAGCACAGTGGTGGCGCCGAGCACGAGCGTCAGGAGCCCGGTGATCCCCGCTAGGATGCTGGCCGCAGGCTTGCTGGCGCTCAACACGAGGCCTTGCACGGCGGCGGCGCCGGTATCGCCCACCATGCCGCGCAGCTGCTCGAAGATGGCGCCGCTCGCGGCCTGCGAGCCGAACGCGAGGCCCGCGATGGCGATCACGATCACCAGCAGCGGCGCGATGGAAAAGATCGTGTAGTAGGAGAGCGCCGCTCCCATGCTGGGCGCGTAATCCTCGAGCCAGCCGGAGATGGAGTCTTTCAGCAGCTGGCGGATGTCGGCGAAGGTCATGGCACCCGTCCGCAGGATAGTGGACCGAGGGCTCGATCCAGCGTGAATTGGTGGCGAGTCAGGGATTTGAACCCCGGACCAACGGATTATGATTCCGCTGCTCTAACCGCTGAGCTAACTCGCCGAAAGCCCTCTATTTTCCGGGATAGGGCATCACCGGTCAAGGCGAACGCCGCGCTAGTTGAGGGGCATCGGCTCGTCGACGGCGCGCGTGGCGGCGTCCACCAACAGGTCGCGCGAGGCGCGTTCGAGGGCGAGCGCTCGGGACAACCGCTCCAGGTATGCGTCGTCGAACTCCTGCGGGCCGGCGGGAAAAATCGCGAACCACAGCACCAGCACCGCGAGGTCGCTGCCCGTTGACGATGCGTGCAAGCCGTCGGCGTAGAGACGGAGGCGGCGGTTCGCTGATAAAGCGCGCAGCCACGCCTCGGCCACGGGTGCCAGCACGGCATCGAGCGCTTCAGCCGCCAGGCGGTGGGAACGGATGGCCTCGGGAAAATCCTGCACGCGGTTGGCGGCGGGCCACGCGCTGAAAATCACCGGGCGCGCGCCGGCCGCCCGAATCGGCGCTCCAAACCGCCGCGCGTAGTCGATCAGCAGCGTGCGGCTGTCGGGCTGCGACGAGGGCCCTTGTTGCAGCACCACGAAGTCCCAGCGTTCGGCGAGCCGCTTTTGCGCGCGCCCGTCCTTCCAGTGGTCCTCGAGGCTGTAGTCGTTCGCGGTCACGGCGTCGACCACCACGTCGCGGCCCATGGCGCGCGCGAGC
>DATLEL010000459.1:0-6580 GCA_035525255.1 Usitatibacter sp. | reverse complement strand
CGCCGCCGAAGGTCACCAGCTTCTTCTCCTCCCGGGCCACCACCTCGAAGTCGCGCCGCGTCTCCTCCAGCTCGAGCCACTCCCGCCCTGTCGCGACCAGGCGCGCACGCTCCAGCGCAGCGAAGCGCGGCGTAAGGGTCTGCGCGCGTTTGCGCCGCAGGCGCTCGATCGCCTCATCGGCCGCTTGGCCCAGCAGCGCCTCGCGGGCGGCCGCGTCGAGGGTGACCAGCTGGGAACGCGAGCCGATCACGCCCCAGGCCGCCCGCATCATCTCGTGCAGCAGCGTGCCGCGGTCACGCCGGTCGAGACCTGGCTGCGGCGCCGCCAGCTCACGCGAATCGAGGCGCCGCCTGGCAAATGCGCGGAACGGGCAGGCCGCCTGGTCCTTGAATAACCCGGTGCCGCCGGCTTGCGTGCCCGGCGCGAGCGCGCTGCCCCGCGCGTCCGAAAGTCGCTCGAGGCGCCCCGCGCCACGCATCACGTCGCGCAGCGTTGGATAGCTGCCGATGCCCTGCACGAGCGCATCGCGCAGCGGCAGGTGAGTGACGAGTGGGCTCGCCGCCGCCTCGGCATCATCCTGCGTGCGCGCGTGGCTCATCACGACCTCGCCTGCGGCAGCCAGCCATCCGGCGGTGATGCGGCGGTCCAGCTCGAGCGACAGCGCGGCGTCCGCGTGGGGCACGCCGGCTTGCCGCTGCAGCGCCGTCGGCACCAGCGGGTTCGGCCGTGGCGCCATGGGCCATGCGTCGTCGGCGAGCCCGGTGACCCAGAGGTGGTCGAACGCGAGGCCGGCGGATTCGAGCACCCCCAGCACCTGGATCGGGCCGCCGCCGCTTTCGGGCTGGAACAGGGTCTCGCGCGCCATGCGCTCGAGGCGCGCGCACGCTTCCGCGTGGCGCATCTTCCCGGTGACGCGCTCGAGCGACGCGAACGCCGCCAGCAGCTGGTGCCATTTGTCGAGGGCCTGGTGCTCGGTGGAATCGAGCGTGCGGTCGCCGGGAAAGCCCGCGATGCGCAGCGTGTCGGAGAAGGCATGCGCCCATTCGGCCGCGCCATGCGCGCCGAAATGCGCCGCGCGGCGTTGCTGCGCGAGGGCGGCGAGCAAATCGAGCAAACGCGAGGCGCGCGGCACGCCGTTCCCCGCTGCGAGGGCGAGCAGTCCATCGAGCGAGACCAGGGCCGCGGCACGCTCGCGGAGTGCCGCGTCCACACGCGCCCGCAGCGCCATCTCCGCCGCGGCCGCCGCGATGAATGGCGATCGCAGGATACGGCTCGCGTCCTCGAAACGCACCTCGCGCCCGCAGAGGCGCAGCAGCCGCAGCGCATCCGAGACAAGGGGCCATTGGTCCAGCGGGATGCCGAGCGATATATCGAAGGGCGACGCGGCCATGCCCGCCTCGAGGCCCTTGCCCGGTTGCAGCACACGCTCCAGGGCGCGGGAGACGCGGGCGCGAGCTTGCGCGAGGTCGGGCACCACGATGCCGATGCGTGCCGTGGGGTTCGCCTCCACGCGCGCGCGCGCCCAACGCGCCACTTCGGCCAGCTCGTCCTCGGCCGTAGAAAATTCGCGGCGCGAGGCGGCTGCGCTTCCGGGTCTCGCAGCGCGCGGCTCGAAGCGCGCGGAAAGCACCTCGCAGCCGCGGGCTGCCAGCGCCTCCAGGAACGCTTGCTGCTGGGGCGTGACGATGTCGAAGCCGAAGAGCACGACCGCCGCGGGCACGCGCACTCCCTCCGTTCCCAGCAGCGGTGCCACGACATCGGGAAGCCGCGCCGCATCGGTCATGCGGCGCTCGCGCGCCGCACGGCTGTAGCGTCCGGTCCATTCGAGGAAAGCGCGCGCATCCTCGCCCGCCTCGAAGCGGGCCAGCCGCCCCGCGAGGCGCCAGCCATGCACCAGCGCCCAAGCGTCCCGGCACTGCGCCGCGGCGGCTGCCGGCGACAACATTCCCTCGGCGTGGCGCGATCCGGCGATGGCGTCTTCCCACAGCGCCTGCTCCTGGGCCGCGCCCAGCAGCAGGGGCACCTCCGCCGCGGCGGGCGAGTAGAGCGCGTCTTCCCAGAGGCGCTGCACGAAGGCATCGAACGGGAGGATGTCGGCGGTTTCCCAAGCACGCTCGCCGGCGGCCTGCCGGCCCGCGTCGTAATCGCGCTGCACCGCCTGGGCGAGGCGGCGGTTGGGCGTGAGCACCGTGATGCGCGCCGCATGACCCCCGGCTACGCGCGTGAACAGCTCGGGAACGGCAATCGCGACGGGCTCCAGCGGCATTTTTCAATGATACCGGGGGCGGCTTTCCTACAGCTGTAACCGACTTACAGCTGTAATTCCGGAAAGTGCGAAATGTCACAAGCCCGCAAGGGGTGCAGGGATATTCTCGGGCCGAACTGTGCGATGGATCACAGCGCAGCGGAGCCAACAAATGCAAACCAAATATCGCCCCACTTCCTCCAGCCTTCTCGTCCGCCTGTGCACCGCGTGGATGGTCTCCATCGCGCTCGTCCTGCTCGCCTCCGTGGCGATCGCGGCACCCGCCTCCTCCAACGGCCTGGACAAGCTCTCGAACGACCTGCGCGCGGCACTCACCGCCTCCAAAGTCGATGGCATCGCCTGGGCGCGTGAAACCGCCGGCGGCCGGATGGTGAAGGTCCTCGTCCTCGCCGACCCCGCCGTGGATCCGGAGCTGAAGGACCTGCGCCGTGACATCGTCAGGGCCGGCGGCTCGGTTTACTACCGCTATATCTCGGTGAGCGGCGTGCTCGCGCTGCTGCCGGCGTCGAAAGTGGTCGCCATCGCGGCGCGCAGCGACGTGGAGAGCATCTCCCCCAACCGCATCACGTCGCGCACCCGCAGCCTGGTGGAACGCGCTACCGGCGCCGCCCAGGTCCGCGGCAGCGCGGCCGGAGCGGGCGTCGACGGTGCCACCATCGGCATCGCAATCCTGGACTCCGGGATCATGTCCTCGCACCAGGCGTTCGCGGGGCCCGGCGGCTCGCGCGTCAAGCGCAGCGTCGACTTCACCCGCCTCGACCGCGCCGAGGTCCTCGGCCTCAACGGCTGGGTCGTGGGTCTCGACAATAGCGAGGCGATGCGTCCCGGCAGCGTGGCGATGGCCTCGCTGGAATCGACCCTCGACAGCCGCAGCGCCGCTTTCCAGGATCCCCACGGCCACGGCACGCTGGTCGCCTCGATCGCCGCCGGCGGCGGCGTGAGCGGCGGAGTGGATGCCACCGGCATCGCGCCCGGCGCCTCCCTGTTCGACGTTCGCGTGCTGAACGACCAGGGCATCGGCGACGTCGCCCACGCCCTCGCCGGCATCGACTGGGTGATCCAGCACGGCAAGGAGCTCGGCATCCGCGTGCTCAACGTGAGCCTCGCCGCCGATTCGACCGATTCCTACCTGCGCGATCCGCTGTGCCGCGCGGTGCGCAACGCCGTCGCGGCCGGCATCAACGTGGTGGTCGCGGCCGGCAACTTCGGGCTGCAGAACGGCACGGAGCGCTACGGCAGCATCAGCTCCCCCGGCAACGAGCCGTCCGCCATCACCGTGGGCTCCGCGAATCCCCACGCCTCGCCCGAGCGCGGCGACGATACGGTGAACCGCTTCAGCTCCCGCGGCCCGACGCGCGGCGGCTACCTCGACACCCTGGGCGTGCGCCACGTCGACAACGTGCTCAAGCCCGACCTGGTCGCGCCCGGCAACCGCCTCGTGGGCGCCATGTCCGCGAACCGCCTCGACGGCACGCTCAACAGCATCGCGCGCGCTTTCCCGGAGCTGAAGGTCCTGCCCGTCGGCCCCACGGGCTCGGGCCTGATGACCGCGAGCGGCACTTCGTTCTCGGCTCCCGCCGTCGCGGGCGCGGTGGCGCTGCTGCTGCAGAAGAACCCGGGCCTCACGCCCGGCCTGGTGAAAGCGATCCTGCAATACACGGCCGAGCCGCTTCCCGGCCATAACCTCCTGCAACAGGGCACCGGGCTGGTGAACGTGGCCGGCGCCATGGATCTTGCCGGCGCGCTCGCGACCGACATCTCCGCGCGCGTCGCCTCGGGGCACATCAAGACCGGCGACTCGATGCTCGCGCCGGGCAAGGCGATGCCCGCGCCCGCTACCGTCATCGAAGGACGCACGGCCGCGTGGAGCCGCTTCGTGTTCCTCGGCGGCCGCCACGTATTCGCAGGCGAGAAGCTTTTCACCGTCTACCAGGGCGCCTACGACCCGGCCGTCGAATGGGTCGGGACCACGGCGACGACCACCGACGTCGAATACTTCAACGGGCAGGCGCGCGCCTACGTCACCGGTTTCGAGCAGGACAAGAAGCCCAGGAAACAGCTGCTGGTTTCCGCCGGCGTGGTGACGCTCACGTCCTTCCTCGGCAACGGCAACGCGGTGTTCACGCCGAATCCGGCGATCACCAGCGCCATCGCGGCGCAGGTGGGCATCGTCCTGCCGTTCGGCATCGTGCTGGCAGAGGGCATCGTGCTCGGCGAAGGCATCGTCCTCGGCGAGGGGATCGTCCTCGGCGAAAGCATCGTGCTCGCGGAGGGCATCGTGCTCGGAGAGGGAATCATCCTCGGCGAGGGAATCATCCTCGGCGAGGGCATCGTGCTCAACGAAGGGCCGCTGTTCGCCCTCTGGTCCTGCATCCTCGGCGAATTGTAAGAACCGGACCCACGCACAAGAACAACAGGCGAGCGAACCATGCAAATGATCGACATGAAGGACTACCCGCCCGCCGCCAAGGCGTACTGGTGGACCGTCATCGCCCTGGGCTACGCCGCCCTCGTCTACGCGGTCGCGAACGTGCTGCGAATGCCCGCCGAGGTCCTGGTCCAGGTCCTCATCGGCGCCGCCGTCGCGGCGGTGGTGGGACTCTTCCCGGTGCGCATACCGGGGGCGAAGACCGCCATCGCCGGCGCCGAGATCTTCATCTTCCTCATGCTGGTGCTGTTCGGCCCGTCGGCGGCGATCCTCGCCGCGGCCTTCGAAGGGCTGGTCGCTTCGTGGAGCATCTCCCGCCGCTGGACCAGCCGCATCGGCACCCCGGCCATGGCCTCGCTCGCGATGCTGGTGTGCGCCACCGCCTTCGTCGAGACGCGCGCGGCGATCCACGCCAACGGCTCCGGCTCCGCGGTGCTGCTGACCTGCCTCATCGGCTTCTCGATGGTCTACTTCGTCGCCAATACCCTGCTCACCTCGACGCTGTTCGCGCTCAAGAACGGCACGCCGGTGACCCCGGTGCAGTGGGTGCGCAGCTTCTTCTGGATCGGCCTCGCCTACGTGACCAGCGCCTCGATCGCCGGGATGCTGTACCTCTCGTTCGAGCGCTTCGGCCTGCCGGTGCTGCTGGTGTCGGTGCCGGTGATCGCGATGTTCCTGTCGACGCTGCACTCGTACTTCCAGCGCCGCGAGGCCGACGAGCGCCACGTGGAGGAGCTGAAGGCGAGCGAGAGCCGCTTCCACAGCGCCTTCACCCACGCCGCCATCGGCATGGCGCTGGTGACCGCCGACGGGCGCTTCATGCAGGCCAACAAGGCGTTCTGCGAAATGCTCGGGCGCCCCAATTCCGACCTGCTCGCCTCCAACCTGCGCACGCTGGTGAACGAGAGCGACTACGCCACGCTGCAGGGCCTGGTGGACAAGTTGGTGTCCGGGCAGCTGCAGGCGATCCATACCGAAATCCGCGGCGTGCACCGCGATGGCTCCGACGTGTGGATGTCGCTCAACATCTCGCTCGCGCGCGACTGGGAGTTCCGCACCCACAACCTCATCGTGCAGGCGCAGGACATCAGCGCCCGCCGCCGCGCCGAGGCGGAGCTGTACCACAACGCCTACCACGACAGCCTCACGCAGCTGTCCAACCGCACGCACTTCAACGAGCAGCTGCACCGCGCCATCTCGCGAGTGCAGCGGCACCCCGAGCAGCGCTTCGCGGTGATGTACCTCGACTTCGACCGCTTCAAGATCGTCAACGACTCGCTCGGCCACAAGGCCGGCGACGAGCTGCTGGTGAACCTCGCGCGGCGCCTGCAGAGCGTGCTGCGGCCGACCGACCTCATCGCCCGCCTCGGCGGCGACGAGTTCGCGATCCTGCTGGAGGACATCCAGCGCGAACGCGACGCGGTGGACCTGGCCGAGCGCATCCAGAAGGAGCTGCAGAAGCCGTTCCAGCTGGGCGACATGGAAGTGACCGTGAGCGCCAGCATCGGCATCACCTTCAGCACCAACGGCTACCTCACCGCCGAGCAGATCGTGCGCGACGCCGACATCGCCATGTACAAGGCGAAGTCCAAGGGCAAGGGACAGTACGCGCTCTTCGACTCGAGCCTGCACCAGCACGTCGCCTCGCAGCTCAAGCTGGAGAACGAGCTGCGGCGCGCGCTCGGCCAGGGCCAGATCTTCCTCGAGTACCAGCCCATCTGCTCGCTCGCGGAGCAGAAGCTGATCGGCTTCGAGGCGCTGGTGCGCTGGAAGCACCCCGACCGCGGCCAGCTGGAGCCGGCGCTCTTCATTCCCACCGCCGAAGAGACCGGCCTCATCGTGCCGCTGGGCAACTGGGTGCTCACCGAGGCCTGCCGCCAGCTCGC
>DATLEL010000458.1:0-12106 GCA_035525255.1 Usitatibacter sp. | reverse complement strand
AGTTCGCCGGTCTACGGGACAGCGGTTAAACCAAATGGCCTGGCTACGCATGTAGAACTGCTTGTGGAAGTCTTGCGGACGGGGGTTCGATTCCCCCCGCCTCCACCAACAAAAAGGGCCCCCGAACGGGGGCCCTTTTTTTTGCAAGTGCCGGAGGGCTGCACTTTCCCTGAGTAGGGTCGAATGACACTACCGCGGGGCAGCGTGTTGGCCCTAAGCTGGGTAATGATTACTTCCACGTTCGAACCCCTTCCCACGCTAGCCGACGCGGGCATCAAACGCGCGCGCGAGGCACCGACTCTAGCCAGCCTGCAACCGATCCTCAGGATGATCGAGTGCGAATTGGAGCAGCAGCTTCCCGCTTCGAAGATCGCGCAGCAGGCAGGCTTGAGCCTGTTTCATTTTTCCCGGCTGTTCCGGCGCCTCGTCGGACTGTCCCCTCACGCGTACGTGATGCATCGACGCATCGCGCGTGCGTGCCTCCTTCTCGCCGGAACCGATATGCCGATCTCGGCGGTGGGGCACGCGGCGGGCTTCAAGACTCACGCGCACTTCACGTCCGCATTCCACAGGAAAGCCGGAATGACTCCGCGCGCCTACCGGGCAAGGTTCGGCTCGGTCCTACGGGACGACGTATCCCGCGCCGCCCTCGCCGATCCATCCGTAGCTGGTGGTGAGGACGTTGTATTCGTTCGCGTCGATGGTCCAGTGGTGCAGGCTGCCGAGGAACGGGTAGTTGAGGCGGAAGAGCTGGATCGTTCCCGCCGCCGCGCTCGGAAGGATGTAGCCGTCCACCCCTTCCGAATTCCAGTTCGATAGCCCACCCAGCGTGTAGTACTCGTTGGCGTCGGTGGTCCAGTGGTGCCACTGCGTCGAATTATCGTAGAGGCGGTAGTACGGCACCGCCGCCACCCCGCTGTACGAACCGGGGTTGTTGAGGATGCGGCCCACGGTCCCTTCGCCAACCCACGTCCCCACGTATCCGCTCAGCACGTTGTATTCGTTCTGGTCGGTGGTGAAGTGGTGCTCCTTGGTCACGTCGCTGTAGAGCCGGTAGCGCTGGACGAGGGCTGCGACAGGCGATGCGTTCACCGGCACCCCCAGCGCGTTGGCGTTGTTCAGGAGCCCTTGGGAAGCCGTCGCCGACGCATTGTTGGTGGCGACACCGGCCGCGCCCGGGCGAACGACGACCTTGCGTGTGGCACTTGCACCGGCGGGAAGCGTGCCGATGCTGCAGGTCACGGTGCCCGAAGCATTGCCGCATCCGGGAGAGGCCCACACGAAAACCGAACCTGCCGGAAGGGTGTCCGACAGGGACACACCCGTTGCGCCGCCTGCATCGTGGTTGGTGACGGTGACGTTGAACACGAGGTCCTTGCCGGTGGATCCCGACGCGGGACTGGCCGACTGCGTAATGCGCAAGTCGAGGCCGGCCGGGGCGGCGGTCACGCACGCATTGGTGGGCGCGACCGCGGGCTCCACGTAGCCCGTGAACTTCGCCACGCCGCGATGGTTGTGGAGCATCGTCTTCATCGCCGAAAGCACCCACGTGTCCCACTGTGCGCCGTGCGTCCCGTGCGCTCCGCCCGGCGGACAATGGCTGAGCACGTATTGGCTGCCCGCCGCCGCCTGGTGGTAATTGCCGCGGTTGCGCGCGCCGCAGTTTCCGAAGTCGCAGCCGTCGATCGGGAAGGATGCATCGCCCTGGTTCTCGATCATGGCGATCGAGTACGCGGTGGCGTCGGCATTCTCCGGATTCTCGTAGTGCAGGGTGTAGCCGGCGTCCTGCGACAGGATCCCGACCACCCTGCGGCCCGCATTGCCGCCGCCGCTGCCGTCGAACGTGCCATTCGCGCGCAGGTAGCGCAGCACCGGGTGCGTCTGCGTGCCGCCGTAGGAGCCGCCGGTGAGCACCACGGCCCCGCAGTCCACGAACGCATATCCGCAAACCACGTTCAGGGCGGCCATCGCGCTCTCCGCGAGGTCACTGCTGAAGTAGCCGCCGGCCTGGTTGAAGCCGATGTCCACCACGACGTATCCGTTATTCGCATACGTCGTCGTGAACGCGTTGCGCGCCGCAGCCACGTTGCCGTTGCCGTCCCATCCCGGCATCGCCAGGATCAAGGGGCGCCGCTCCGCGCCGAAGTTGTCGAGCCGCGTGACGAGCGCGGTGGTGTTGCGCGTCTGCCCGTCGTTGTAGGCGGTGACGTTGTAGTTGAAGCTGGTCTCCACGATCGCAGGCCCGGCTGCATTCGTCACGCAGGCGTTCGTCGGTGCCAGTGAGGGCTCGACGTAACCCGTGAATTTCGGCACGCCGCGGTGGTTGTGCATCATGGTCTTCACGGCAGACAGCACCCAGGCATCCCAGATTCCGGCGTGGGTGCCGTGCGCACCCCCAGGCGGGCAATAGCTCAGCACGTATTGGCTGCCGGCAGCGCCCCGGTGGTAATCGCCGCGATTGCGCGCGCCGCAATTGCCGAAGTCGCAGCCGTCAATGGGGAAAAACAGGTCTGCCTGGTTCTCGATCATCGCGATCGAGTACGCCGTCGCATCGGCGTTCTCCGGGTTCTCGTAGTGAAGGGTGTAACCCGCGTCCTGTGCCAGGATCCCCACGACGCGCCGGCCCCCATTGCCGCCACCACTACCGTCGAAGACGCCATTCGCTCGAAGGAAGCGCAGCACCGGATGAGTCTGCGTCGCGCCATAGGACCCGCCCGTGAGAACGACTGCGGAGCAATCCACGAACGCTTGCGCGCAAATCACGTTCAGAGCCGCCAACGCACTCTCGGCAACGTCGCTGCTGAAATGGCCGCCGGCTTCGTGGAAGCCGATGTTCACGACCACGTAGCCATTGTTTGCGTACAGGTTGCTGTACCCGTCGCGTATCGCGCCGGAGTCGCCATCCCCGCCCCAACCCGGCATGGAAAGGATGAGCGGCCGGCGCTCCGCGCCGAAGTCGTCCCGCCGCGTGACGAGGGCAACCGTATCCCGGGTCTGGCCGTCGTTGTACGAGGTGGTGTTGTAGTGGAACTCGGTTTCCAGCAGGACGGCGTCGGCGGGGGCCGCCGCGGCCGCGAAGAATGCAAGGCAAAGGATTCCCAGCCGCTTCTGCATTTCCCCCGCCCCCCTTTGACCGGAACGCGATGAGTCTACTCCCGCGTATTCCGGGGATGTCTACGGAATTTTCTGCAAAACCGCCTTCCCTGGACGGCCTAGTACTGGATCTCGCCCCGCAGCGTGTGCCCCAGGTAACTACCCGCCGCCGGATCCACACGTACCTGTCCCTGGGGAATGTCGCACTCGCGCCAGTAGTGGACCACCAGGCTGCTTCGAGTCCGGGTCATGTCGCGGATCGGGCGCCCCGCGTGCAGGAGTTGCGCATGCCAGATGAAGACGTCGCCCGCCTTGCCGTGGAATTCCACCTGCTCGAGGCCGCGCGCCGCGATCTCGCGCTGAAGGTATGCGTCGCATTCCTTGCGCTCCTCGCGGATCTCGTTCAGGCGGCCGTCCGAAAAGCGATGCGCGGGAATGAGGTGGCTGCCGCGGTAGTAGACGAGGGGCCCATTGGTCGCGTCCACATCGTCCAGCGCGAACCAGCCTGCCACCATGCGATTGTCGACCGGGGGCGGCATGTACCAGGTATCGATGTGGAATTCCTGCTGGCTGCCGCGCTCGAAATTGAGCGAGTTGCAGATGAGGGGAGCGCCGCCGAGAAGCTCCGCGACCACGGGTCGCAGGCGGGGTGAGAGCGCGACACGGCGGATCTCGGCGCGCCGGGCGAAGAGGTTGTTCAGCTTGTAAGCGTCGCGCCGCGCGTCCTCCGGTATCTGCTCCATCTTGTATGCGCGCCCCGCGTAGGGCCCCGTAAGCATGTCGACCTCGTGGTCGTTGCCGGCACGGTTCTTCCACTCTTCGTCCACCACGCGCTTCACGGTGGCGACCTCCTCGGGCGACATGATGCCCGGCAGGACCAGGAAGCCGTCGCGTTCCCACGATGCGCGCTGCTCGGCGGTGAGCACCGCGGCAACGGGAGGGGTCCGCCGCGGCAGGCCGTGAAAAACTTTCCGGTACAGGTCTCGAACGATGGCCAAGGTGGACTCCGCCCACGGGATTGAAGCCTCAAGCATAGCGGTGCCGCAGCGGCAGCGGCAATCGCATGCGGCCGCGCGCCCGTACAATCCGGCTTCACGAACCGCTTGGGCTCGACCCGACGCAATGCCCCGTCCAGGGACCCTCGATGAATTGGTCGCCAGCGTCACCGTGGCCTACAACGCGCCGCCATTGCGCCTCGCCGAGCAATTGCGCGCGCTGCAGGGCGAGATTTCGCGAATCATCGTGGTCGACAACGGCTCCGCGTCTCCGGTCGCGCAGCTGCTCCGGGAGATTCCGGGGGCCGGCGAGAACGTGCAGGTATTGCCATTCACGCGCAACCTCGGCGTGGCGCACGGCTTCAACGCCGGCATCGCGGAGGCACGCCGAAACGGCGCTCGCTACGTGCTGCTGCTCGACCATGACAGCGTGCCCGAGGCGGGAATGGTGGCGGCATTGCTCGAGTCCATGGCGGCGGCCCGTGCAAGGGCCGGCGGCCCGGTCGCGGCCGTGGGACCCCGCATCCGCGATTCGCGGGACCGCCACGAGCTTCCCTTCGTGAGCTTGGGCTGGCTGCGCAATCACCATGGGCGCTGCGCGTCCGAGGAGGGAATGCTCGCCTGCGACTTCCTCATCAGCTCGGGGGCGCTCGTGGATGTCGGCGCCTTCGACGCCGTGGGGCCGTTCGACGAGGACCTCTTCGTCGACAACGTCGACCTGGAATGGTGCTTTCGCGCGCGCGCCAAGGGCTTCCGCCTCTACGGGGCGTGCGCCGCGATCCTTGACCACCGGCTTGGCGACGAGCGGCGCCCGGTGCTGAACGGGCTGGAAGTGGTCGTCCATTCGCCCGAGCGCCTCTACTACATGACCCGCAACCGCGTGGCGCTCTATGGCCGCGGCTACATGCCGCTCAAGTGGAAGATCAAGGATTTCCTCCGCGCGCTGGCCAAGTTCGCGACGCTGATGCTGCTGGTGGCGCCCCGGAAGGAATATGCCCGCATGAGCTGGCGCGGCCTGCGCGACGCCTGGGCGGGACGCCGCGGAAAGCTGCGCGCCGGAGGCTAGTCCGCGCTGAAGGTGATCGATTGGCGCCCGCGCGCCCGGTCGATGGACACGACGCGCCGAACGATCGCCGCTTCGCAATGCAACGGGCTCTTCGCCTGCCACGTCGTGCTCGTCAAAGACAATCCCGGGTTGTAGTACGGGTCTCCCGAACGGAGGAGCTCGTGCCACTTGGCCTCGTAGAGCGCGGAGTCCGCGGGGTGCGCGTTGTTCAGGCCGCGCGACATCGATTCGTGGTGCACCAGGGTTGCGTGCGGGCATTGCAGGATGCGATAGCCGCGCTGGCCCACCCGCAGGCAAAGGTCGACGTCGCCGAATCCGACCTCGAGCATCTCGTCGAAGCCCCCGACCTCCTCGAAAGCATCGCGCCGGATCAGCATGCAGGCCGCGGTCACCGCGGACATCTCGCGGTCGACTTCGTAGGTTCCGTAGTAGCCGGGATCGACGCCCTCATCGGGAAGCCGCACGAACTTGCCGTAGTGCTCCGCGCGGCGATTCCCGCCGACGCACACACCGGCGTGCTGGATCGTCTTGCGGTCGCCGTACAGCAGCTTCGCGCCGACGATTCCCACCGACTGCTGCTGTGCGAGCTGCAGCATGCGCGCGAGCCATCCCGGCGCGATCGCCTCGACATCGTTGTTGCAGAAGAGGTAATGCGAATAGTCCCCGTCCAGCTGCGAGACCGCAAAATTGTTGATCGCCGAGAAGTTGAAGCTGCCCTCGTAGCGGATCAAGCGATCGATGCCCTTGCCGCCCCGCAGGTACTCGACGGTTTCGGGGTCATCCGACTGGTGGTCGACCACGACGACATCGAACGCGATGCCGCTCACGGTCGCGTGGATGCTCTCGACGCACTGGCGTACCAGCGCACCCAGGTTCTTGGTGGGGATCACGATCGCGACTCGCAGTCCCGGGTCCAGGGGGTAGCGCACGTCAAAGAAATTGAAGCCGAAGCCCGGCGACGCGGTCGCGCCCGGCGAAGCGCGGTCCAGGTGACGCTGCAGGATGCTGGTCGAGGTTTCCATGACCTGGTCCATCATCTTGTGCCCGGCCGAGCCCGGCAGCGTCCTCCATCGATACAGCACCTCCGGCACGTGCACGATGCGCGTGGCGCGCTCGCTGGCGCGCAGCACCAGGTCGTAGTCCTGGGAGATGCGCAGGGACTCGTCGAATCCGCCGATCTCGCGCAGCAGGCTCGCGCGAAATCCCACCAGATGCACGATGTACGGGTGCGCCCGCAGCAGAGCCGGCGAGAACGCCGGACGGTAGACCAGCCGGTCGGCGCGCTCCCCGTCCGCCGCGGTGAGCACTTCGTCGGAATAGAGCAGGTCGGGGGCGTCGGCGACGATTGCCTGCGCAAAGCGCAGCAGCGCCTGCTCCTCCAGCGCGTCGTCGTGGTCCATCAGCACGACGTAGTCGCCCGTGGCCATTTCCAGCGCGCGATTGGAGGCATGGGCCACGCCGCGATTCTCGGTGCCCCAGCTCGCCTTGATCCGTCCATCCCGCGCCGCGTACTCGCGCACGATGGAGGCCACTTGCGGCTGCGACGATGCGTCGTCCGAGACGCACAGCTCCCATTCGCCGTAGACCTGGCCGAGCACCGAATCGAGCGCCGAGCGCAGCATGGCGGGGTCGGTGTTGTACGTCGGCATGATGACCGAGATCCGCGGCCTCGATTTCATCGTCTTCGCGGCCTCCGCGAGCTTCGGCAACACCTCGCTGCGCAAGCGCGCGCGATACGCGCGCCACTCCGGGGCGACGCCGTCCTCGAACTGGTACCTGAGCAGCGCCGTCTTCATGCCGAGCATTCCGGCGTTACGCCACGCGCTCCACACCTGCCGTACGTTGAGGCGGAGTGGGGCCGGATCCCGCAGCATGCCGGCCAAGCATCGCGCCAGCAGCCGCGCGCGCCGCACGGCGCGCACCGAGCGCCGGAACACCCCCAACACCCGCCAGCTGCGGGAGGAGAAAATCGCGCGCATCTGCTCTTCCTGCGCCCGCACCTGGTGCGAAAGTCCCGCGAGCTCCCGCTCCCTCGCCTCCAACACGCGCTCGACGTCCTGGGTGCGGCGCCGCGCAACGTCGAGCTCGCGTAAAACTCCTTGCTGGCGCGCAAGCAGGTCGCGATGCTCGCGTTGGTGCTTCTCCCGGCCGACGCTCAGCTGCAGGTGCAGTCCCTTGTTCTCCCGCCACAAGCCGGCAAGCGTGATCGCCTGTCGTGCCACTACATCGTCGGAAGCGCGAGCTTTGCGCGGCTGGGCTGGAGACGTGCGACCTGCGACCGGCTGCAGCGCGCGGTGATAATCGGCCACCATGTCGCGCGCCGACCGGGGCGACCAGCTCCGGAGCGCTGCCCGCATCGCGACGAGCTGCGAGCGGTTCGCGTCGATGGACCGCAGCAACGCCACCAACGCACCGGGCTCGGGGGCGAACAGCCATCCGTCCACGCCCTCGCGGATGCGTTCCACGAAGCTTCCGAGCCGCGTCGCGGCCACGGGCACGCCCAACATGAAGAGCTCCGACAACGCGTAGCTGAACGTCTCCGGGACGATGCTCGCGAGGAGCCCCAGGTGCGGGTTGAAGCGCGCCACGATGTCGGGCAGCTCCTCGGGCTCGTAGCGGCTCACCACGCTCACGTGCGGCATTCCCTCGAGAGTCTCGCCGAGCTCGCGCGTGCCGGCGAACTCGACGTCGGCGAAGAGCGTGATGCGCGGAAGCGCCTCTCGCAACAGATCAGCCCCTTTCGCGGTGGACATCTGGCCAAGGACCATGATTCGCAGGCGCTCGCGCTCTCCCGGCTCGGGAGCGGGCGCCCGTTGCAGCGGCCGTCCATAGCCGTGGGGGATCTTGAGGAAGCGAACGCGGGCGAATCGCGCATCGAGCATGCGAAGGTTGCGAGCGACCGAATCGCTGGGCACCACGAGCGTCACCTGATCGCGTTGCGACAGCTCCACGAAGCGTTCACGGGCCGCCGCGCGCATCGCCGGCGTGAAGCCCACGAACGGGCTGAAGCGTGGGTTGTGCACGCCGCAATGCTCGATCCGCTCCGCGTCGCACGACTGGCACGGCGCGTCGAAATAAAGGTTGATGGCCGGGCAGTAGGGAAAGTAGTCGTGGTTGACGACGACCGTGGGCACACCCGTCGCCATCGCATCGAGCGAATGCCCGATCAGCGAGGAAATGATGACGGCGCCCACCTGCTCGCCCCGCAGCACTTCGGCGAGCGCGGCGCTGTACTCCTCATGGGTATCGGCCACGGCGGGGATGGGCTTGCGGAACGTCCAAACGCGCAGCGGCGTCGCAGTGTCGCGCGCCCCGTACAGCGCGAGCCCGCCGCCGGCGTTCTCGTCATGGGTGATGGATTTGAGGACCAGGTTCTCGCGCGTGTCGTCCGCCTGCAGGAAGTCTGCAAGCCATTTCGACGCACCGCCGCCCAGGTCATGGATCAGATGCAATTGCACGATGCGCGCCGGGGACGGATGTGACTCCATTGGCCCGAATTCTACATGCTGGGCAGCGCGTCGAACGGTGCAATAATGGCGCGCCGTGACGCACACCGTCGACATCATCATTCCGGTCTACAAGGGCGACGCCGAGACGCGCCGCTGCCTGGAAAGCGTCCTTGCGGCCCGCCACGAGACGCGCCTGGAAATCGTCGTGATCGACGACGCGAGCCCGGAGCCCGCCCTGTCGCGGTGGCTAGCCGACCTCGGGCGAGCGGGTCGCGTCACGCTGATCGTGCACCCGGCGAACGTGGGCTTCGTCGCCAGCGTGAACGAGGGCATGGCGTTGCATCCCGACCGGGACGTCGTGCTCCTCAATAGCGACACCGAAGTCGCCGATGGATGGATCGACCGGCTTGCCGCCCATGGCGCGCGCGATCCGCGCATCGGCACGGCCACGCCCTTCTCCAATAACGCGACGATCTGCAGCTATCCACGCCCCCTCATGCAGAACCTGATCCCGCGCGGCGAAAGCATCGCGTCGATCGACGCCGCATTCGCGCAAGCCAACGCCGGGATCGCGATCGACCTGCCGACCGGCGTGGGCTTCTGCCTCTTCATCGCGCGCCGTTGCCTCGCTGCCGTGGGTGCATTCGACGCCGCGCGATATGGACGCGGCTACGGCGAGGAGGTCGATTTCTGCATGCGCGCCGCCCGCGCCGGCTTCCGCAACGTGGCGGCCGCCGATGTCTTCGTGCGCCATGTGGGCGAGGTCTCGTTCGGCGATTCAGGCGCGGCGCGACGTGGCGAGGCGCAGGCGGTGGTGGATGGGCTCTATCCGGAGTTCCAGCCGGCGCTGAAACGCTTCCTCGACGGCGACGCGCTCCTGCCCGCGCGGCGCCGCGCGGACCTGGCACGGCTTGCGCGTTCATCGCGTCCGCGGCTGCTGCTGGTGACGCATGCCTTCGGCGGTGGCGTGAGGCGCCACGTGGACTGGCTGGCGCGCCACGCTGGAGACGATTGCGAGGTGCTGGTGCTCCAGCCCGGGGAAACCTCGCCGGTCACGCGCAGCCTCTACGCGATGCTGCGATGGGCGAACGACGGCGAGGAAATGCGCGCATGGTTCCGGCAGGCGGATGAGTGGCCGCGATTGCTCGAAGTGCTGCGCGGCATCGGCATCTCGCGCGTCCACCTGCATCACGTGCACGGCTTCCCGCGCGAAGTCCTCGACCTGCCCCACGAGCTGGGATGCCCGCTCGACATCACGTTCCACGATTACTTCGCGGTCTGCCCCCAATATCACCTGGTGGACGGCAGCGGCCGGTACTGCGGGGAGCCCGGCGGGGATTGCCGCCGCTGCGAGGATGCGGCTCCCGCCCAGTGGCCGCTGTCGATCCCGCAATGGCGCGAAGCCTTTCGCGGGTTCGTCGCACAGGCGCAACGAGTGATCGCGCCCTCGCGTGATTGCGCCATCCGCGCCACGCGCTACTTCCCTGGCGCCGAGCCCGTGATTGCGAATCACCCGGACGCTGCCGGGCCCCCTGCCACCCGGCATGCCAGGGTAGTCGTGCCAGGCGCGTTATCGCCGGAGAAGGGCCTCGACCTCCTGGAAGCCTGCGTACGCGAGGCCGCGGCGTCGTCGCGGCCTCTGCATTTCATCGTGGCGGGATATCTCGCGCGGCCGCTGCCGCTGTGGCCGGCGCTGCCAGTGGAAGTGAGCGGCGAATACCCGGAAGGGTCGCTTCCCGAACTCCTGGCTTCCCTCGGAGGCAACGTCGTGTTCTTCCCGGCGCAATGCCCCGAGACTTTCTCGTACACGCTCGGCGACGCAATCGCTTCGGGCATGCCGATCGTCGCGACCGACCTCGGGGCACTGGGGGAGCGACTGGCGGGCGTGGCAGGCTCGGCCGTGTTGCCATGGGACGCGAGTCCTGCACGGTTCAACGAAGCGCTCCTGGCTGCGGCCTCACGCAACGCACGCGCCGAAGCAGTCCGCTCCCCCGCGGACGTGAATAGCGCCTTTTACGAAAGCGAATACCTCGAACCGCTGCGGCAAACGCCGCCGAGCGCACCCCCCGCGCCCCCTCCGTTGCGCGACCAATGGTGGCTCGATCCACGTGAGCCGCTCGCGGTGCCGTCGCTGGCCCAGCTCTACGACGACGGCGTTCTCTGTGGGCGGCGGCAATCCCGCGTGGCTCTGCGGCTGCGCCTGGAAGAAGTCGATCGCGAGGGAGGCGCACTTGAACGCGAGCTCGCGCTCGCCAGGGCCGGGCGCGACGCGATCGAGCACAGCACTACATGGCGGCTTACCGCGCCGCTGCGGCGCCTCCTCACCGCCCTGCGGCTTCGTCGGTAGCGGCCCCTTCCCCGCGCCGGTATCATGGCGCGACCGCTGGACAGACTCCGAACGAGAACAACGCCTTGAACCTGTCGCGCTGGATTCCCCGCTTCAGCATCAACACCTGGATCCGGATGGCCATCGGTGTGGCGCTCGTGCTCGCGTTCGTCGTGCACGAGGCCGAGTGGTACCAGTATCGCTTCATTCAGCAGCTCGAGCTGTGGGCCTACGACGGGCGCCTGCGCTTCTTCATGCCGGGAACGCTCGACCCGCGCGTCGTCATCATCGACATCGACGAGAAGAGCCTGGCGGCCGAGGGGCGCATGCCCTGGAGCCGCAACAAGATGGCGCTGCTGGTGAAGCAGCTGTTCGACAAGTACCAGGTGCGCGTGGCCGGCTTCGACATCGTGTTCGCCGAACCCGACACCAGCTCGGGGCTCTCGAGCCTCGAGGAGCTGGGCAAGAAGGAGCTGCGGGACCACGCCGAGTTCCAGGCATTCCTGCAGACCGCGCGCGGCAGTCTCGACTACGACCGTATCTTCGCCGACGAGATCGGCAAGCACCCCGTGGTGCTGGGCTTCTTCCTCGGCGGCAAGACCGACCAGGCGGGCGAGCTTCCCGCGCCCACCTTCCAGGAGAAAGCCCTCGCCGGCGACAAGGGCTGGCTCTTCCGCCACCACCTGGCGAGCGGCTACAGCGCGAACATCTCGATGCTGCAGCGCCAGGCCGCGGCTTCGGGCCACCTGTACCCGTCGCTCGATTTCGACGGCGTCACGCGGCGCGTGCCGATCTTCATGAAATATGGCGAGGGTTATTACGAAGCCCTGGCGTTCGCCATGACGCGCACCTACCTCGGTAACGTGCCGGCGCGCATCAAGCTGGAAGAGCCCTCGGTCGGCAACCTCGCCGCCATTCCCGCGGTGGAGATCGGCCCGCTGCGCATCCCGCTCGACGAGCGCATGGCGGCACTCATCCCCTATCGCGGCGGCATGGGCGTCTATCGCTACGTTCCCGCGACCGACGTGATGCGCGGCACCCTCCCGGCGGACGAGCTGAAGGACAAGATCGTCGTGGTCGGCACCTCCGCACAAGGGCTCCTCGACCTGCGCTCGACCCCGGTGCGCGAGGACTTCCCCGGCGTCGAGGTGCACGCCAACCTCATCAGCGGCTTCCT
>DATLEL010000456.1:0-5295 GCA_035525255.1 Usitatibacter sp. | reverse complement strand
CCGGCCTTCGACTGCGCGAGGCCCGTCGCCGCGGTGATCCAGCCCGCGTGGCGTCCCATTACTTCGAGGATGAAGACCTTGGTCGAGGTCTTGGACATGGATTCCACGTCGAGGCCCGCTTCGCGCATGCTGGTGGCGACGTATTTCGCCACCGAACCGAAGCCCGGGCAGGTATCGGTGATGGGCAGGTCGTTGTCCACGGTCTTCGGCACGTGCACCGCGATGATCGGGTAGCCCAGCGTCGCGCTGATCTGCGAGACCTTGAGGCAGGTATCGGCGGAATCGTTGCCGCCGTTGTAGAAGAAATAGCCGATGTCATGCGCCTTGAAGACCTCGATCAGGCGCTCGTATTCGTGCCCGCCCTTCTCGACGCCCTTCAGCTTGTAGCGCGCCGAGCCGAAGGCACCGCCAGGCGTGTGGATCAACGCGCGGATGTTGGCGGCGGATTCCTTGCTGGTGTCGATCAGGTCCTCGGTGAGGGCGCCGATGATGCCGTTGCGCCCCGCGTACACGTTGCCGATGTGCTTGCGATGCTTGCGCGCGGTCTCGATCACCCCCGCGGCGCTCGCGTTGATCACGGCGGTCACACCACCCGATTGGGCATAAAACGCATTCCTGGCCATCTTTCCTCTGTGCTCTCCGTGAATCTCCGTGGTCCAACCTTTAACCGAGCGCGGCGAACACGCGGTCACGAACTTCGTCGACCTTGCCGAGCCCGTCGATGCGGTGGTATCGCGGCGCCTCCATCTCCCCGGAGCCCGCCCACTTCGAGTAGTACGACACCAGCGGCTCGGTCTGCCGGTGGTAGACGTCGAGGCGCTTCCTCACCGTCTCCTCGCGATCGTCGTCGCGCAGGATCAGGTCCTCGCCGGTCACGTCGTCCTTCATCTCGCGCTTCGGCGGGTTGAATTTCACGTGGTAGGTGCGGCCCGACGGCAAATGCACGCGCCGGCCCGACATGCGCTCGATGATCACCTTGTCGTCGACCGCCAGCTCCACCACGTGCTCCAGCGGCACGCGCGCCGCCTTCATGGCGTCGGCCTGCGGGATCGTCCGCGGGAAGCCGTCGAAGAGGAAGCCGTTGGCGCAGTCGTCGCCGGTAATGCGCTCCTTCACCAGGCCGATGATGATCTCGTCGGAGACCAGGTCGCCGCGGTCCATCACCTTCTTCGCCGCGATGCCGAGCGGCGTGCCGGCCTTCACCGCGGCGCGCAGCATGTCGCCGGTGGAGATCTGCGGAATCCTGTAGCGCTGCGTGATGTACGCCGCCTGGGTGCCCTTACCGGCTCCCGGCCCCCCCAGCAAGATCAGGCGCATCCCAACCCTCCGAGGGTCGATTCTTGTAAGCCGACGATTATAGCGGTGCCAACACCTGCCGCACCCGCTCCAGGTCCTCTTTCGTATCCACCCCGGGCTCCATGGCCTCGTTCCAGAACGCCACGGCGATGCGCCGCCCGTGCCCCAGCGCGCGCAGCTGCTCCAGCGCTTCGAAGCGTTCCGCCGGCGTAGGCGAGAGCGACGCGTATTCGCGCAGGAACCCCACGCGGTACGCGTAGATCCCGATGTGCCGCAGCGCCGGCAACTCGGGCGGCAGCAGCGCACGCGTATGCGCGAAGGCATCGCGCGCGTAGGGGATCGGCGCGCGCGAGAAATATTGCGCGTAGCCATCGGTGTCGATCACCACCTTCACGACATTCGGGTCGAAAAACACATCGGCGGAGATGATGGGATGCACCGCGGTGGCGATCGAAGCATGGGGCCTCAGGGCCAGCTCGGCCGCGACCTTGCGCACCAGCCGCGGATCGATGAGGGGCTCGTCACCCTGCACGTTGACGACGATCTCGGCGTCGCCGAGCCCCATCAGCTGCACCGCCTCGGCGAGGCGGTCGGTGCCGGTCTCGTGCTCCGCGGAGGTGGTGCAGACGCGCCATCCATGCGCCGCCACCGCGTCGGCGATCTCCTGGTGGTCGGTCGCCACCACCACTTCGTCCGCGCCGCTCTCCGCCGCGCGCTGCGCCACCCACGCCACCAGCGGCTTGCCGCCGATGTCGGCGAGCATCTTGCCCGGCAGCCGCGTCGAGCGCATGCGGGCCGGGATCAGCACCCGGAAGGAGAGCCGCTCCAGCCTACGGCTCCTCGTCCGGTGCGAGCGTGCGCGCGTCCTCCTCGAGCATCACCGGGATGCCCTTCTTCACCGGGAAGGCCAGACGGTCGGCCTTGCAGATGAATTCCTGCGCGTCCTTCTTCCACAGGAGCGGGCCCTTGCAGACGGGGCACACCAGGATTTCAAGCAGCTTGGGGTCCATCGGCTCTCCGGCGCGCCAGGGCGAGGCGCGCGAGCAGGAACTCGTCGAATTCGGGGGGAAGGATCGCCTCGATGCGCAGGAACCACATGCGCGCATCGGCGAATGCCGCGCATTTTACGGCATCCTTTTCGGTCATGACCACGAGCTCCGCGCCGGGAAGCTTGAGCTCGGCGGGCTGGAACGCATGGTGGTCGGCAAAGGGCCGCGCGCGCGCACTCACGCCCAACGCGGCCAGATGCTCGAAGAAGCGCTCCGGATGCGCGATCCCCGCGACCGCGGTGACCTGCCGCCCGCGCGCCCTCACAGCGAACTCCTGCGGCGTCAGCTCCTCGTTGCTCGCGAGTGCCACGAAGCGCTCGCCCGCGAGGCGCATGGCGAACTGCTGCGCGCCGGGGATGCCGTCGGCGCGCCCGCCGTTCACCACTACCGCGTCGACACTCGCCAGCCGCGACACCGGCTCGCGAAGCGGGCCCGAAGGCAGCATGAGGCCGTTGCCGAAGCGACGCTCGGCATCCACGACGGCGAGCTCGATATCGCGTGCCAGCGCGTAATGCTGCAGGCCGTCGTCGCTCACGAGCACGTTCACCTCGGGGTGCGCCTCGAGGAGGGCGCGCGCGGCCGCGGGCCGGTCGGGCGAGATGTACACCGGCACGCGCGAGCGCCGCGCGATCAGCACCGGCTCGTCGCCGAAATGCTCCGGGGTCGCCACGTCGGGATAGACGCGCACCACGCCGCGCGGATCCTGCTCGCGCGCGGGTACACGTCCATAACCCCGCGCCACCACGCCCGGCGTCCAGCCACGCCGCTGGAGAATCGCCAGGATGGCGAGCGTGAGGGGCGTCTTGCCGGTGCCGCCGGCGTTGATGTTGCCGGCGATGATCACCGGGACCGGTGAGCGCCAGGCGGGCAGGATGCGCGCGCGGTAGAGCAGGCGACGGAGGGCGACGGCCGTGGCGAACACGATCGTGATTGGAAGGAAGACCAGCGCCCCGCCACCCAGCCGCTCCCACTCGCCTTCGAGCCAGGCCCTCATGGGCCTAGCGTCGCTGGGTCGTGAAGGAGATGTGGTTGTAGCCGGCGAGCCGCGCGCTCTCCATCACGTTGATCACCGATTGGTGCGTGGCGGCCGCGTCGGCGCTGATGGCGATCACCGGCTCCTTCGAGCCCTTGGCCGCCTCCTTCAATGCCGCGGCGAAATTCTGCGTGCTGCCGAAGGCGGTGGACACGCCGTTGATGGCGTACTTGCCGGCGGAGTCGACGGCCACGCTCAGCATCGTGGGCTTGTCGGCGGATTTCTCCGCGGCCGCTTCGGGCAGGTTGATCTGCAGCTCCGCGAAACGGCTGTACGTCGTCGTGAGGAACAGGAAGATCAGGACGACGATCAGGATGTCGATCAGCGGGATCAGGTTGATGTCGGGCTCTTCCCGCGCCCGACCGCGGCGGAAGTTCATGCCCTGCGCTCGCCGTGGATGATCTCGATCAGCTTGATGGCCTGGCTTTCCATCTCGATCACCAGGACATCGACGCGGTTGCGGAAGTGGCGGTAGAAGATCACCGACGGGATGGCGACCCCGATGCCGAAGAGCGTGTTGTACAACGCGACCGAGATGCCGTGCGCCATCTGCGCGGGATTGCCCTGCCCCGAGGCCGGATTCTGCGATCCGAAGATCTCGATCATGCCGACGATGGTGCCGAAGAGGCCGAGCAGCGTCGAGATGGTGGCGATGGTGCCGAGAGTGTTCAGGAAGCGCTCGAGCTCGAGGCCCACCGCGCGCCCCGCATCCTCCACGGCGTCCTTGACCACTTCGCGCGAGCTCTTCTCGTTCACCAGCGCCGCCGCGAAGATGCGGCCGATGAGCGGACCCGATTGCAGGCGATTGATGAGGTCCTGGCTCACGCCCTTGCCCTGGTATTCGCGGACCGTGGCGGGAAGCACGTTGCGCGGTGCCACGAGGGAGGTCCTGAGGGACCAGAAACGCTCGCCGATGATGGCGAGGGCGACGACCGAGGTGATGATGATGAGCCAGATCGGCCAGCCGGCCGCTTCGATGATCGACAACACGCGCGAGTTGCTCCTTGCTGAGGTCGCAGGCACTTTATCCCGCGTCCATCGATTCCACAAGCGCTTGTGCGGGCACGCCGCGCCCACCACAAACCGCGGCGCGAAACCCTTGATGCGCATGGCAATCGGCGCCGCGTGGCCCGGAGGCTTGCGCGCGCAGCCGATTTGGGGCATTTTTTCGCGTCCTGTCATAGGGGAATTTGTAGTCCAAACGGAAGTGTCATGGGTGTGCTGTGCAAGCGGAACGAATCATCCACAGAGCCTGTGGATAAGCCTGTGGGCGGGTTTTCGGGGTCGTCGCCAAGTGACGTATCGGAAAGGCTTTTTTCTGTTCTGCTCAAGAATTGAGCGCCGAAGGGATTTGTAATGACTTCAAGCACTTAGATTATTTTTCCCCTGTCAAGCACTGGTTGTCGCATTTTGCTCGCTGCCGCTGGGTCCGCCTCTCCTGTGCGGTGGATAGTCGATTCCGTCTCGTATCAGAGGGAAATCCGATCTCCTCCCGTCCTACGACTTTTTTCCGGTTGTCCTACGCCTCTTCCTCCGCCTGTCCTACGCGGCCCTTCCCGTCTTTCTCCTAGCTTTCCGCTTCCCATGCCCCTTGCCGCCCCCCAAAGCGCCCCCGTCGTCACCGTGTCCGAGTTGAATCGCCGGGTGCGGGCGTTGCTCGAGAACCAGTTCGAGACGCTCTGGGTGGCGGGCGAGCTCTCCAACGTGAAATACGCGTCTTCCGGCCATTGGTATTTCTGCCTGAAGGATGCCGGCGCCGCGGTGGACTGCGCCCTTTTCCGCACGCGCGCCCAGTTCCTCGATTTCAAGCCCGAGAACGGCATGCAAGTGGAAGTACGCGCTCGCGTCACCCTTTACGAGCCGCGCGGCAGCTACCAGTTGGTGGTGGAGGAGCTGCGCCGTGCCGGCCTGGGCGCG
>DATLEL010000446.1:0-3254 GCA_035525255.1 Usitatibacter sp. | reverse complement strand
GCATCAGGGGTGAATCCATCTGCCGCGCGCCGTCGTCACCGATGCGCCATTCGACGCCGCCGTGTGCGAACGCCAGCTCGTTGCCGAGAACCGCGCCGTAGTGCAGGCGCAATTGCGAGAACGAGTGGCTGCGCACGGCTGCCAGCTGCACGTCGAGCTCGTTCGGGCGCTCGCGGCTCCAGTCCACGTCGCGCGCCGGGAAGACGCGATGGATGAATTCCGCGACCCGCTCGCCCTGTGCCGCCGGCCCACGCACGCCCGCCGCGAGCTCGACGGTCTGGTGCCAGCTGTCGCCGTAATCGTGGCGCGCCGCCGAGAGCAGCAGCCGCCCCGCCGGGCGGCGGTCGAGGCTGCCGGACTCGAAGCGCTTCGCCTCGGGCGTGTAGATCTCCTGCAGCACGCCGAACTCGAGGGCATGGTCGCCGATGCGCTGCACCCTCGCCATGCGCACGCCGCTCGAATACCAGCGGTCCGTGCCGAAGAACGAATCGTTGTCCACCTGCATGTACCAGTGCGGGTCCTCCTGGGCCGCCGCGGAGAGGGCCACGCTCGCCGCGATCCACGCCACCGCGCGCCTCACGGCTTCTCCATCCAGCGGTATCCCATGCCGTAAACCGTCTCGATGCCCTCGAAGGCCGCATCCACCGCGAGGAATTTCTTGCGGATGCGCTTCACGTGCGAGGTGATGGTGCCGTCATCCACCACCATCTCCGCGTCGCGCATCAGCTGCTCGCGGTCCTTCACGTGGCCGGGATGGCGCGCGAGCGAGTGCACCATCCAGAACTCGGTCACGGTGAGGCTCACGGGTTGGCCGTTCCACGCGGCGGTCATGCGCTGCGCGTCGAGCGCGAGCGCTCCTCGATGGAGCACGTCGTCCGCAACCGGGGCTTGCGCCGCGGCGTCCACGCGGCGAAAGAGCGCCGCGATGCGCGCGAGGAGGTGCGGCAGGCTCACGTCCTTGGTGACGTAGTCGTCGGCGCCCACGCGCAGGCCGGAGACGATGTCGATGTCCGAGTCGCGCGCCGAGAGGAAGATGATCGGCAGGCGCGCGCTCGCCGCGCGCAGCTCGCGGCACAGCGCGAAGCCGCCATCGATCTCGCTGCCCAGGCCGATGTCGATGATGGCAAGCTCCGGCAGCCGCGCCGCCAGTGCCCGCGACGCCTGCGCGCGATCGCCGAAAGCCGCGACGTCATATCCCGCGCGCGTGAGCGCATCGGCGTAATTCTGGCGAATGGTGGGATCGTCCTCGACGAGCGCGATGCGGCGGGCCATGGCCGCGATTATGCCGGGTAAAGAATTGATGTCATCTTTTCGCCACCTTTGTTCGTTGCAGCGCCCGCTTTGCGCCCTGCGGCGCGCCCCGCGCGGGCGCGAAATGGCATTGCCCCATGAGGGGCGGACAAAGGGGACGAGGCGATGAGCGGCAAGGCGGTGCGGCACACGGTGGACCTGCGGCAGGCGATGGTGGACCTGGTGGAGCTGGTGGCGAAGGCGATCCTGAGCGGCGTCGGCATCGCCGTCCTGATGTCGGTGGCGATCCTGGCGCTCAGCACCGAGACCCACGCGGCGGTCGTCGGCCTCGAGGACGCCAAGTCGGGCGAGCTGCTCTTCGGCACCGACGAGTCGGGGCGCTTCGTCATGGCGCCGAAGGTCTCCACCGAGGTCGCGATCGAGGTCCACGGCATGGTCGCCCGCACCCGCCTTACCCAGGTTTTCCACAACCCGGCAGCGGAATTCGTCGAAGGGATCTACGTCTTCCCGCTGCCGGAGAAAGCCGCCGTCGACCGGCTGTGGATGAAGATCGGCGAGCGCACCATCGAAGGACACGTGCAGGAGAAGGAGAAAGCGCGCGCCACCTACGAGCAGGCGAAGGGCGAGGGCCGCAAGGCGGCGCTCGTGGTGCAGCAGCGCCCGAACCTCTTCACCAATGCCGTTGCGCACATCGGCCCCGATGAGCGCATCGAGATCCGCATCGAATACCAGCAATCGCTCGCCTATGAGGACGGCCGCTACCGCCTGCGCTTGCCGATGGCGGTGAGCCCGCGCTACGTGCCCGTGGTCGATCCCAATGCGCTGCCGGACGAGCCGAAGGCCCTCGAGGCGCGCGCCGAGCTCCAGCCGGCAGTGCTGCGGATGCCCCCGCAGTCTTCCTCGAGAGGCACGTTGGTGAACCCCATCGACATCGCCGTGATGCTGGATGCCGGAGTGCCGATCATCGACGTCGCCAGCACCTATCACGAGACCCGCGTCGAGAAGCAATCCGGCGCGCGCGCCGTGGTGCTGCTCGCCAAGGACCAGGTGGAAATGGATCGCGACTTCGAGCTCACCTGGCGGGTGGCGGGAACCGCGCCCCAGGCCGCGATGTTCGTGCAGCGCAAGGGCGATACCGACTACGCCCTGCTGATGGTGGTGCCGCCGCGCCCGCAAGCGGCGGAGTCCGGCGACCACCAGCGCCTGCCGCGCGAGACCATCCTCATCGTCGACACGTCCGGCTCCATGCAGGGCAGCCCGATGGACCAGGCGAAGCTCGCGCTGGAGCACGCGCTGCGCACGCTTCGCCCGACCGATCGCTTCAACGTGCTCGAATTCAACTCGATCACGCGCGCGCTCTACACCGACGCCATGCCTGCAACGGCGACGAACATCGCCGAAGCGCGCGCCTGGGTGCAGAAGCTGCAAGCCGGCGGCGGCACCAACATGGCGCCTGCGCTCACGCTCGCCCTCCCCGGCGGCGACACGCCCGGCTATCTTCGCCAGGTCGTCTTCATGACCGACGGCGCGGTCGGCAACGAGGACGAGCTCTTCCGGCTCATCACGCAGCGCCTCGGCGGCTCGCGCCTTTTCACCGTCGGCATCGGCGCAGCCCCCAACGGCCACTTCATGGCGAAGGCCGCGCAGTTCGGCCGTGGCAGCTTCACCCACATCGGCGACCTGCGCGAAGTGCAGGAGAAGATGGTGGAGCTCTTCGCCAAGATCGAAGCGCCAGTCCTCCGCGACGTGACGATCCGTTGGGCCGACGGCACCGCCGTCGAGACTTTTCCCGCGCGCGTGCCCGACCTCTATCTCGGTGAGCCGGTGCTCGTCGCCGCATCCACCCGCAAGGCGCTCTCCACCGTGGTGGTGAGCGGCATGCGCGGCAACCAACCCTGGAGCGTGGCGCTCACGCCGGCAGCCGATGCCAATGCGGCCGGCGTGGGCGCCCTCTGGGCCAGGGAGAAGATCGCGAGCCTCATGGACGAGGCGACGCGCGGCGC
>DATLEL010000445.1:0-4194 GCA_035525255.1 Usitatibacter sp. | reverse complement strand
GACTTGGCCTTCTCGCGGTCCACGTCCACGTACAGCTGCGGCACGTTGGGGCGCCAGAACATCTGCGCCTGCGCGATGCCCGGCTCCTGCATGGCGCGGCCGATGAACATCTGCGAGACCTCGGCGAGGCGCTTGGCGCCGCCATCGCCATGGCTCTGCAGGTGCATCTCGAAGCCGCCGGTGGCGCCCAGCGCGAAGATGGGTGGCGCGTTGAAAGCGATCGCGAGCCCTTCCTTGAAGCCGCCGGTCCTCATGTAGAAGTCGCCCACCAGCGCCTGCGCGGAGACGGTGCGCTCGTCCCAATGCTTCATGGTGAAGAAGATGGTCGCTGCGTTATTGCGGAAGGAGCCACCGCCGATGAAGTCGAAGCCCGTGAACGCGACCGCGTTGAGGATGTTGGGGTTCTCCTTCACCGCGCCCACGACCTTCTGCACCATCTCGTCGGTGCGCTCGAGCGACGAGCCGTCGGGCAGCAGCACGATGGCGATGTAGAAGCCCTGGTCCTCGTCGGGCACCAGCGAGCCCGGCGTGAGGCGCCAGAGGCCGACCGCGACCGCGACCATCGCGAGGAAAAGCACGGTCGCGATGCCGCCGCGCCGGATCATCCACGCCACGCCGTTCTCGTAGCGATCGGTGGTCCTGGCGAAGGAACGGTTGAACCACTGGAAGAAGCGCCCGGGCTGCTTGTGCTCGCGCTTCAGGATGATCACCGAGAGCGCGGGCGTGAGCGTCAGCGCCACGATGCCCGAGAGCACCACGGCGATCGAGATGGTCACGGCGAACTGGCGGTAGAGCTCCCCGGTGAGGCCGCCGAGGAAGGCGATGGGGATGAAGACCGCGCACAGCACCAGCACGATCGCCACGATGGGGCTCGTCACCTCGCGCATCGCCTTGATCGCCGCCTCGCGGGCGTCGATCTCCTCCTCGTGCATGATGCGCTCGACGTTTTCCAATACCACGATGGCATCGTCCACCACGATGCCGATGGCGAGCACCATGCCGAAGAGGGTGAGCGTGTTGATCGAGTAGCCGAGCGCCAGCAACCCGCCGAACGTGCCCAGCAGCGATACCGGTACCGCCGCGAAGGGAATCAGCGTCGCGCGCCAGTTCTGCAGGAACACGAACACCACCAGGAACACCAGCGCCATCGCTTCGGCGAGGGTGATCATCACCTCTCGGATGGAGACCTCGACGAAGCGGGTGGTGTCGTACACCGCCTCCTGCTTGAGCCCCGTCGGGAAGCGCGCCTCGAGCTGCTTCATCGTGGCGTTCACCGCCTTGGCGACGTCGAGCGCGTTGGCGCTCGGCTGCAGGAATACGCCGATCAGCGTCGCGGAGCGGTTGTTGACGCGGCCCATGAAGCCGTAATCGCGCGAGGCGAGCTCGACGCGGGCCACGTCCCCCAGGCGGAGGCGCGAGCCGTCCGGGTTCGAGCGCAGGATGATGTTCTCGAATTCCTTCGGCTCCGAGAGCCGCCCCTTGGTGGTGACGGTGTAGACCAGCTCCTGGCCACCTCCGGTCGGGGGCTCACCCACCTTGCCGGCGGCGAACTGCGCGTTCTGCTCGTTGATGGCGCGCGCGACGTCGCCCGGCGAAAGCTTGAGCTGCGCCAGGCGGTCCGGCCGCAGCCAGATGCGCATCGCGTAGTCCTTGGCGCCGAAGATCTGCACGTTGGTGGTCCCCGGCACGCGCTTCACCTGGTCCAGCACGTTGAGCGTCGTGTAGTTCGAGGTGAAGAGGTCGTCGCGGCTGCCGTCGGGCGAATAGATCGCGATCACCTGCAGGAAGGACTGCGAGCCCTTCTCCACCGCGACACCCTGGCGGCGTGCTTCCAGCGGCAGGCGCGGCTCGACCTGCTTCACGCGGTTGTTCACGTTGAGCGCGGCCTTGTCCACGTCCACGCCGATGTTGAAGGTGACCGCGATGTTCACCACGCCCTCGGACGAGGAGGTCGAGCTCATGTAGAGCATGTCCTCGACGCCGTTGATGGCGTTCTCGATGGGAGCGGCGACCGTCTGCTCCAGCACCGTGGCCGAGGCGCCCGGATAGACCGCGCGCACCTGCACCACCGGCGGGGCGATCTCCGGGTACTGCGCGATGGGCAGCACGCGCATGGCGGCGAGCCCGGCGAGCGCGATGAAGAGCGAAATGACGACCGCGAAGATCGGGCGGTCGATGAAGAAGCGGGAGAACATGGCTTATTTCTTCGGCTTTTCTCCCTCTCCCTTGGGAGAGGGCTGGGGAGAGGGTCCTTTACCCGGCGGCGGCGCATTTGGATCCCCCATCTGCACCGGAGCGCCCGGGAAGAAGACCTTCGCGAGGCCATCGACGATCACCTTGTCGCCGGCCTTCAGGCCGTCGGTGATGATCCAGTCGCTGCCGCTCCATTCGCCGACCTTGACCGGGCGCGGCTGCGCGATGTGCTCGCCCTTGTTCTGCCCGTCGGCGTAGATGTAGACCATCTTGCCTTGCGGGCTCTCCATCACCGCGCGCTGCGGAACCGCGATCGCGTTGGGCCGAGATGCGCCCTTGAGGATCGCGCGCACGAACTGGCCCGGCCGCACTTCGCCGGCGGGATTCGGAATTTCGGCGCGAGCATCCGAGGTGCCCGTCTGGCTATTGATGCGCACATCGGTGAAGGCCATGCGGCCGGGACGCGAATAGATCCGCCCATCCTCGAACTTGAGCGTGACCTCGAAGCGCCCATCCTTCGGCAGCGCGAGCTTGCCGGCCGCGGCGTCCTGGCGCATGCGCGACTGCTCCGCGTCCGAGAGGCCGAAGTTCACGTAGATGGGATCGATCTGGCTCACGGTGGTGAGCAGCACGTCGGGGCCGGAGATGAGGGTGCCCTCGCTCTTCAGCGCGCGGCTGCTCACGCCGGAAACCGGCGATTGGACGTGCGTGTACTCGAGGTTCAAGCGCGCTTCGCGAAGCCGCGCGCGGGCGCTCTTGAGATCCGCTGCCGCGACATCCTGCGCCGAAACCGCATCATCCAGGTCTTTCTGCGAGGCGGCCTTCGCTTCGTAGAGGGGCCGCGTGCGCTTCTCGCTGCGCGTCGCCACGTTGAGGCGCGCTTCCGCCGCGGCCACATCCGCTTCCGCGCGACCTGCCGCCGCTTCGAACGAGCCCGAGTCCAGCGTGAAGAGCGACTGCCCCTGCTTCACCGCCGCGCCCTCCTCGAAGTTGCGCTTGAGCAGGATGCCGGGGACGCGCGCGCGCACTTCGACTTCACGCGAGCCCGCGGTCTGCGCCGGGAACTCGAATTCCACCGGGATGGTCTTGGGCGCGACTTCCTGCACCGCGACCAGCGCAGGGGGCATGCCGCCGTGGCCTCCGCCCGGCGGGCCCTTCGGACCACAGGCTGCGAGCACCACGCTTGCAATGATAAAAGGGGCGAGCCGCGCGATGCGGCGGGGACTGGAGACCATGCGGATCATCCTCGGGGACTTTACTTGGGGGGGCGAAGCGGACATAATTTACATACAAGCGCGTATGTATGTCAATTGACGGATTGTTACCGCGCGCCGCGAGGAGATTCACGAGGATGGTCCGACGCACCAAGGAAGAGGCCCAGGAAACCCGCGCGCGCATTCTCGACGCGGCCGAGGCCGTGTTCTACGAGAAGGGCGTCGCACGCGCCTCCCTTGAGGACATCGCCGCCGCGGCGGACGTGACGCGCGGCGCCATCTACTGGCACTTCAAGGACAAGGCGGAGCTTTTCGACGCGATGATGCAGCGCGTGGTGCTGCCCGTCGAGGAAATGCTCGAGCGCGCGGATTGCTGCGGCGGTACGAACCCGCTGGAGCTGTTGCGGGCGGCGACGATCGACGTGCTCGCCCGCACCGCGAGCGACGAGCGCATGCAGCGCATCTTCGAGATCGCGTACCACAAGTGCGAATACGTGGGAGACGCGATCGGCGTGCGCGACCGCCACATCGCGAGCCAGGCGGAGTGCCTGAAGTCCATCGAGGCGGGATTCCGCGCGTGCATCGAGGCGGGCGAGCTGCCAAGCTCGGTGAACGCGCACGTCGCTGCGGTGGGCGCCATGTCGCTTGTCTCCGGGCTCATCGCCAACTGGGTGCTGGATACGGAGGGCTTCAACCTGAAGCGCCACGCGGAAACGCTGGTCGACATATACTTCCGCGGCCTCGCTTCCACCCCCGCGAAGGCATCCTCCGCCCGCAAGGACACCAA
>DATLEL010000443.1:0-4453 GCA_035525255.1 Usitatibacter sp. | reverse complement strand
TGCTCGCGTTCACGCGAGAAACCCACTGCCGCCCCTTCCACCCCTGAGCCGCGTGCGCAGGTAGAGGAGCCAGCTCGCGAGGCCGGTGGCCATCATCGCCACCATGCCGAGGGCGAGCCATCGCGGGTGGTCCCAGAGGAGGGGCGAGATCACCCCCGCGGTGAGCACGTTCACCATGCCGGAGACGAAGCCCTGCAGCGAGGCGGCCATTCCGCGGCGCGTCGGGAAGAGGTCGAGCGTGATGAGCGAGATCGAAGGCATCGCCATGGCGAAGCCGATGCCGAAGATCGCGAGCGGGATGACCGCCCAGGGGATCGTGGGCGTGGCGAGGAAGGCATAGGCGAGGTTCACGAAAGCGGCCACCACCATGAATCCGTAGGCGCGCGCCACGGTCGCGGTGGGCGAGTGCCGGCCGGCGGCCCGCCCCGAAAGCTGCGCGCCCAGCATGATCCCCACGATGCACGGCACGAAGAGCCACGCGTACTGCTGCGGGCCCAAGCCGAGGTGCTGGCCGAGGAACACCGGCGCGGACACGATGTAGAGGAAGAACGCGTTGAAGTTGAACCCTGCCGCGAGGGACAGCAGCAGGAAGCGGCTGTTGATCGCCACCTCCTCGTAGCCCTTCAGGAGCGGTATTGGATGGAACGACTGGCGCCCCGCGGGCGCGAGCGTCTCGGGAAGGAAGCGCCAGCCCACCGCCACCAGCAGCGCTCCGACGGCGGCGAGGAACCAGAAGATGGAGCGCCAGCCGAGGCCCACGAAGAGCCAGCCGCCGATCACCGGCGCGATCGCGGGCGCGAGGCCGAAGAAAAGCGTCACCAGCGACATGAGGCGCTGCGCGTCCTCGGGGCCGAAGAGGTCGCGGATCATGGCGCGTCCCACCACCATTCCCGCGCCCACCGACAACCCCTGGATCACGCGCCAGAAGATGAGGCCGTGCACCGATGCCGTCAGTGCGGCAGCGGCGGAGGCGAGCGTGTAGACCACCAGCGCCACCATGATCACCGGGCGGCGCCCGAAGCTGTCCGAAAGCGCGCCGTGGAAGAGGAACATGACGCCGAACGCGAAGAGATAGGCGGACAGCGTCTGCTGGATCTCGAGGGGTGTCGCACCGAGCGAAGCCTGGATGCCGGCGAACGCGGGGAGGTAGGCATCGATGGAGAACGGGCCGAGGGTGGCGAGCGCCGCAAGCATCGCGGCGAAGCCCCAGCGGAAGCGGCGGGAGGCGTGCTGCGGCTGGGTCATCAGGAAGAGGCGAGGTCCATTGCCGCACATTCTACGTACCGGCCTCGCAGGGCCACCTCAACCGCGGTAGCTCAGCGCCTCGGCCACGTCGTCGGTCGCGACCGCCGAACGGCCCGCGAGATCCGCGATGGTGCGGGCGACTTTCAGCACGCGGTGGTGGCCGCGCGCGGAGAGCGCCATGCGTGAGGCCGCCGATGCGAGCAGCTTGCGCGCTGGGGCCGTGGCCGCCGCGTAGGTGCCGATGTCCGGGCCGGGAACGCGCGCATTGGGCCGGCCCTGGCGTTCTTGCTGCCGCTGGCGCGCACGCGTGACGCGCTCGCGGACCACGGCCGAAGACTCGCCGGTCCGTGCCGTCGCGAGATCGCCGGGCTTCAATGCGGGCACCTCGACGTGCAGGTCGATGCGGTCCAACAGGGGGCCCGAGATGCGCGAGCGATAGCGCGCGACGGTGTCCGGGCTGCACTTGCACACGGCGCTGAAGTGGCCGAGGAGCCCGCAGGGGCAGGGATTCATCGCCGCGACCAGCTGGAACGCCGCGGGGAAATCCGCCTGGCGCGCGGCGCGCGAGATGGTGATGCGGCCCGACTCGAGCGGCTCGCGCAGGACCTCGAGCACGTGGCGCGGGAATTCCGGCAGCTCGTCGAGGAACAGCACGCCGTGGTGGGCGAGCGAGATCTCCCCCGGGCGCGGCGGCGTGCTGCCACCCACGAGCGCCACTGCGGATGCCGTGTGGTGCGGCGAGCGGAAGGGACGGGTGCCGAAGCGGTCGGCCTGGAACATGCCGCTCGCGAGGCTCTGCACCGCTGCCGCCTCGAGCGCTTCCTCCTCGGTCATCGGCGGAAGGATCCCGGGGATGCGCACCGCGAGCATCGTCTTGCCGGTGCCCGGCGGCCCCGACATCAGCAGCGAGTGCCCGCCCGCCGCGGCGACCTCGAGCGCGCGGCGCGCGCGCGACTGGCCGTGCACGTCGGCGAGATCGAGATAAGCGGGCTGCGCCGTGAGAAGCGCGCGCGCATGGGGCGCGATGATCGCGGCTCCCGAGAGGTGCGCGCAGACATCGAGCAGCGTGCGCGCGGGCAGGATGGTCGCCGCCTGTGCGAGGGACGCTTCCGCGGCGACCGACTCCGGCAGCACGAAGGCGCGCCCCTCGCGCCGGGCGCCGAACGTCATGGCGAGCGCGCCGCGAATCGGGCGCAGCTCGCCGGAGAGTGCCAGCTCGCCCGCGAACTCGAGCCGCGTGAGCTCGCGCGAGGGCACCTGGCCGCTGGCGGCGAGGATGCCGATGGCGATCGGCAAATCGAAGCGCCCGCTTTCCTTGGGCAAGTCCGCGGGTGCGAGGCTCACCGTGACCCGGCTCTGGGGAAACTTGAATCGTGCGGTGCTCAGGGCCGCGCGCACGCGATCGCGCGCTTCCTTCACTTCCGTTTCCGGCAGGCCGACCACGTGGAATGCCGGCAGCCCGCTACCGAGATGCGCCTCCACGCGCACCAAAGGTGCATCGAGGCCGGCAAGCGCACGGCTGTACACCACGGCAACGCTCACGGCGATTCCTCCCAGAGGGATCAATCCCCCAGGGGCCGCCGCGGTTGACTAGCGACGCTTCGATTCCATCTCGGCGACGCGCGCTTCGAGCGCCGCGAGCTTCTCGCGCGTGCGCGCGAGCACCTGCGTTTGCACGTCGTATTCCTCGCGGCTCACCAGGTCGAGCCTCGCGAACGCCGATGACAGCATCGCGCGGAAATTCCGCTCCAGGTCCTTCGCGGGATTGCCGGCCGCGAAGCGGGCCAGCCGCTCGCTCAAATCGCCCAGCAGCTTTTCGTCCATGACATTCCTTTGCGCGAGGCACCCGAATGGTGCGCAGCCCGATTGCGGTGCACTACGAATGGGCGGGATGCTCCGCCACGGCATTCCGGCCCTTGCCAATCAACGGCTTGTGAGTGGCACACAAGCTGCTAATCAGGCCGCGACGTCGCTTTTTCCCACAGACCCGAGGATACCAAGATGACAAAACTGCCCCAGCACCTCCTGCTCGCCGGCGTGCTCGCCGCCGGAGCCGCGCACGCGCAAACAGCGCCCGCCCCCGCCCCGCCCGCCGAGCCGCCGCCCGCCGTGCATACCTTCACCGGCAAGGCCGCCCTCTACAGCGAGTACGAGTATCGCGGCATCTCGCAGACGTCGGAGAAGCCGGCGCTGCAGCTGAACCTCGACTACGCACACGCGAGCGGCTTCTACCTGGGAACGTTCATCACCAACATCAAATGGCTGAAGGACTCGGCCGACGTGGGCGGCTTCTCCACCAAGGCGAAGATCGAGTGGGACATCTACGGCGGCTTCAAGAAGGAGATCGCCAAGGACCTCACGCTCGACGTGGGCTACCTGCGCTACGAGTATCCGCAGTCGAAGGAATTCCACCCCAAGCCCAACACCGACGAGATCTATGCCGGCCTCACGTGGACGGTCCTCAACGTGAAGTACTCGCATTCGCTCGGCGATACCTTCGGCTTCGCCAACAGCAAGGGCTCGACCTTCATCGAAGCGAACCTCGCCTACCCGCTGATGGAAGGCAAGCTCACGCTCACCGGGCACGTCGGGCACCAGAAATTCAAGAACAACGACGACTTCTCGTACACGGTGTGGAAGGCCGGCGCGGTATACGACCTCGGCGGCGGCTGGAACGTCGGCGGCTACGTGAAGGGCACGGACGCGAAGTCCGATCTCTACACCTACAAGGGCAAGGACTGGAGCAAGGACCGTCTCGTGGCGTTCGTCACGTATTCGTTCTGAGAGCGGCGCTCACGGGCCGGGCGCACCGGCCCGATAAAAGGAGAGGAAACATGAAACTGGTCACGGCCATCATCAAGCCGTTCAAGCTCGACGAGGTGCGTGAAGCCCTCTCGGCCATCGGCGTGCAGGGCATCACCGTCACCGAGGTGAAGGGCTTCGGGCGGCAGAAGGGCCACACCGAGCTCTACCGCGGGGCCGAGTACGTGGTCGACTTCCTGCCGAAGGTGAAAGTGGAAGCCGCCATCAAGACCGAGATGCTCGACCAGGTGATCGAGGCGATCGAGAAGAGCGCCAACACCGGGAAGATCGGCGACGGGAAGATCTTCGTCTTCGAGCTCGAGCAGGTCGTCCGCATCCGCACCGGCGAGACCGGCGCCGACGCACTCTAAGGGGAAACAGAAATGAAACGCTTGATGACTCTGCT
>DATLEL010000438.1:0-8700 GCA_035525255.1 Usitatibacter sp. | reverse complement strand
AAGTGCGCGGTGTCGAGCGCGCCTTCCATCGAATGCGCCCAGTTGCATTGCTGCAGGCGCTTGCTGACGAAACGGTGCGGCGCGGGCACCAGGCCATGCTCTAACTGGGGTAGATCCTGCGGCAAGCGATCGCGGGGCCCGAGGTACGCCCACACCATCTCGCCAAACTCCCGCGTCGGATAGGCGCGGATCGAAATCTTGCCGTGGTAGGCCGCGTCGGGCGGCACGTTCGGCATCTCGATGCAGCGGCCTTCGACGTCGTACTTCCAGCCGTGGTAGATGCAGCGGATGCCGCCCTCTTCGTTGCGGCCGTAGAAGAGGCTCGCGCCGCGATGCGCGCACGCGGGCTCGATCAAGCCGACGCGGCCCTGCGTGTCGCGAAAGGCGACGAGATCCTCGCCGAGCATCTTCACGCGCAATGGCGGCCCGTCCCGCTCCGGGAGCTCTGCCGACAAGGCGACCGGCAGCCAATAGCGCCGGAAGTACTCGCCCATGGCCGTCGCGGGGCCCGTCCGGACCAGAAGCTCGTTGTCGCTGGCGGAGAGCATTGACTACTTAGCGGCCAGCTTTGCCTCGATAGCATTCATCTGCCGCCGAAGCCCAAAGTTCTGCACGATGAGCGAGAACAACAAAGTCAGCTGAATCAGTTGCACCGCAGCGTCTAAAGACAAGTCCATCATTCCCCCTTAAACAGGTCTCGGTGGTCCCGCGTCCCTCCGCCATATTCTTAATTAGGGACAGACCCTATTTAATTTAAAAATAGGGTCTGTCCCTATTTATTTTTCGAAACGCTGGGCGGCTTCGCGGGCGGTGCGGGCGCCGTCCGTGTCGCCGCGAGCGTCGCGGGCGGCGGCGATGAGGCGCCAGTTGTCGGCGCGCAGCAGGTTGTCCTTGCCGGCCCACGACTCGGATCGCAGCGCGGTGCTCTCGGCCTGCGTGTAGTCGCGTTGCTGGAATCGCACGCGAGCGAGCTCCGACCACAGGCGCGGATTGCGCGGCTCGATGCGCAGCGCCCGCTCGAGGGTCGCGGCGGCATTGGAGAGGCGCCCGCCGCCGGCATCGGCGCGCGCGCTGTCCATAAGGCTCGCGATGGCGGTGCTTTCGCGGGCGGCGGGACGCAGCACCGGCGGTACGCCGGGCGTGGAAGGCACGGGTGCAGGGGCCTGGACCACCGGGGGTGGTGCGGGCTCGGGGCCGGGCGTGGATACCGGGGCGGGGGTCTGCGACGCGCAGCCCGCCAATGCCAGTACGAGGATGGCGTATCTCATCGACCGAAGATGCGTTCGAGCCAGCTCTTAGCCTTCTTCACCGTATTGTCGACTGCATCGACCGCGCCGCCCACCGCGGTGGCGCACGGCGCGCGCTCGGCGGGGGCGGAGCCCTGCATGAAGGGTAGCTCGACGGCGCCCGGGCAGCCGCTGTCGCCGCGCAGGTTGCTCTGCGGGTCGATCCACACTTCCTCGATGCGCTCCGGCTTGGCGAGCTGGAGCGGCTCGGGCGCCACCGCCGCCATCAGGTCGCCCCATATGGGTAGCGCCGCAGCCGCCCCGGAAAGGCGCGCGGCGCGGTTGTCGTCGTACCCGATCCACACGATGGCCAGCCGATCGCCGGTGAAGCCGGCGAACCAGGCATCCCGCTGGTCATCCGTCGTGCCGGTCTTGCCGGCGGCGGCGAGCTCGGGCGCGAGGAAATTGCGCAGGCCCTGGCCGGTGCCTTCGCGCACCACGCCCTGCATCGCCGCGGTGATGAGGTAGATCGGCTCGGCGGCGAAGGCCTGCTCCACGTTGAGGGCGTAGCGCTGCAGCGGACGGCCTTCCTGCGTGGTGACTTCGCGAATCGCGCGCAGCGGCGAGCGAAAGCCGCCGCTCGCGATCGTCTGGTACATCTGCGCGACCTCGAAGGGGCTCATCTCCGCCGCCCCGAGCAGCGTGGATGCGTATGGGCGCAGTTCGCGATCGATGCCGAGCTTCTTGACCGTCGCCAGCACTTTCTCCAGGCCGATATCGGTTCCCAGCCGGGCGGTCGCCGCGTTGTAGGACTGCGCGAGGGCCACGCGCAGCGGCACCTGGCCATGGAATTTCTTGTCGTAGTTCTCCGGCTTCCAGTCGGGCGCGCCGCGGCTTTTCCACACGAACGGCCCATCGTCCACCGGCGTGATGAGCGTGTAGCGCGATGGCTCCGACAATGCGGTGAGGTAAATCGCGGGCTTGAGCAGCGAGCCCACCGGCCGCGCGGCATCGAGCGCGCGGTTGTAGCCGCGATAGCGCGCATTGCGGCTGCCGACCACCGCCTGCACCTCGCCGCTCTGCGGATCGCTCACCACCACCGCGCCCTCGAGTCCCGGCGGCCCGAAGCGCTTCTCCTTTTCGTATTGCGCGAGCCGCTTGGCGAGCGCGCGCTCTGCCGCGCCCTGCACGCGCGGATCGAGCGAGGTGAAGATGCGCAGGCCCTCGGAGCGCAGGTCCTTCTCGTCGTAGTCGCGGCGCAGCTGCCGGTGCACGAGCTGCAGGAACGCGGGGAAGGGCGAGGTGCCGACCAGGGGCTTGGGCACCACGCCGAGCGGCGCCGCGCGCGCGCTCATGAACTGCTCCGGGCTGATCGAGCCCAGCTCGCGGGTCTCGCGCAGCACCAGGTTTCGGCGGTCGAGCGCCCGCTGCGGGAAGCGCCGCGGATCGTAGATGCCCGGGCCTTTCACCAGCGCCACCAGCGTCGCCGACTCGGCGACGGTGAGCTGCTGCACTTCCTTGCCGAAGTAGAACTGCGAGGCAAGGCCCACGCCGTGGATCGCGCGGTCGCGATCCTGGCCGAGATAGATTTCGTTGAGGTAGGTCTCGAGGATCTCGTCCTTGCCGTAATGCATCTCCAGCAGGACGGCCATGATGAGCTCGTTGAACTTGCGCTTGAGCGTGCGCTCCGGCGTGAGGAAGAAGTTCTTCACGAGCTGCTGCGTGATCGTGCTGCCGCCCTGCGTGCGCCCGGCGCGCACCACGCTCCACGCCGCGCGTCCCATCGCGCGCACGTCGAAGCCGAGGTGCGAGAAGAACTTGCGATCCTCGGTGGCCACCAGCTCGTCGACGAAATGCTTCGGCACGTCGGACAGGCGCACGAGCACGCGGTCTTCGTTGCCGGCCGGATAGATGCCGCCGATGTGCAGCGGCTCGAGGCGGGCCAGCGGGATCTCGCGTCCCTCAGCCCGCAGCGAGGTGACCGCGCCAGCGTCGAAGGTTATTTTGAAACGGCGGGCGGGCTGCGCCCCGTCCCAGAACATGAATGGGCGCACGGCCACGTCGAGCTCATTGCCGTTCTTGGCGAACCACCCGGATTCGCTGTCTTTTCCGCCGACCCGATAGCCGAGCTCGCGCAGCTCGTCCTCGACGTCGCCCGGCGCGATACGCAGGCCGGCGTGGATCTCGAGGGGGCGGGCGTAAATGCGCGCCGGAAGCGCGAAGCGGCGGCCTTCGAACTCGTCCTGCACCCGCAAGTCGAGGTGCAGGGCGTAGCCGAGAAACAGTGCTGCGCCCGCCAGCAGCGCGTAGGTGAAATATCTTAGGATGCGAGCCCGGCGCGCCACTGGCGAATTCTAGCGTCCACAACACGAACAACAGTCATGCCGATCGAACGCCCACTATTTCCTGTTCCCGGTCCCCGACAATGGCTCGCGGATTTCGGCGGCGTTTATTTCGGCAATGCGGTCGTCGCGTTTCTCTTCGCGTGCACCGGCCCGCTGGCGATCGTGTTATCGATCGGCGCGGCGGGCAGGGTCGGCGAATCGGACATCGCGTCGTGGATCTTCGGCGCGTTCTGCCTCAACGGTCTTCTCAGCATGGGGTTCTCGCTCGCCTACCGGCAGCCGCTTGTCTTCTTATGGAGCATTCCCGGCACGGTGCTGGTCGGGCCGGCGCTTACGCACCTGGCGTTCGCGGAAGTCGTCGGCGCGTTCCTCGCCACCGGCGTGCTGATGCTGCTGCTCGGGCTCACGGGCTGGGTGCGCCGCGCGATGGACGCGGTGCCGATGCCGATCGTGATGGCGATGGTCGCCGGCGTGTTCCTGCGCTTCGGCACCGGCCTCGTGCTTGCCTTCCGCGACGGCTTCGCGATAGCGGTGGCCATGACGGTGGTGTGGGTCGCCCTGACGATGGCGCCGTTGGGCAAGCGCATCCCGCCGCTGATCGGGGCGCTCGTCGCCGGTGCGGTGGTGATGGTGCTCCAGGGAACGTTCAAGCCCACCGGCAGCCTGTTCGCGCTCGCGTCGCCGCATCTTTACGCGCCCGCTTTTTCCTGGGCGGCGATGATCGAGCTCGTCGTGCCGCTCGCCATCACGGTGCTCGCGGTGCAGAACGGGCAGGGCATTGCCATCCTGACTACCGGCGGCCACCAGCCGCCCATCAACGCGATCACCGCCGGCTGCGGCCTGGGCTCGATCGTCACCGGTCTCACCGGCGCGGTGTCCACCTGCCTGACCGGGCCGGTCAACGCGGTGCTCTCGTCCAGCGGCGATCGAGCGCGCCAGTACACCGCCGCGCTCGCCTTCTCTGCGATCGCGATCGCCTTCGGCCTGCTCGCGCCGTTCTTCACGCGGCTGCTCCTCGCCACGCCGCCCGCCTTCATCGCCGCGCTCGCGGGCCTGGCCATGCTGCGCGTGCTGCAGACCGCTTTCATCGCCTCCTTCGGCGGCGCGTTCAGCCTGGGCGCGCTGGTGTGCTTCCTCGTCACGGTGGCCGACGTGCCGATCTTCAACATCGGCGCGGCGTTCTGGGGCCTCGTCTTCGGCATCGCGACTTCGAAATTGCTGGAACGAAAATGAAATTCCGCTACTACTGGGAAGACTTCTCCGTCGGAAGGGTGTTCGAGCACGGAGCGCGCACGCTGTCCGAGGAGGAAATAATTCGTTTCGCGACCGACTGGGATCCGCAGCGCTTCCACATCGATCGCGAGCGCGCGAAGGAGACGCCGTACGGCGGCATCATCGCCTCCGGCTGGCACACCGGCAGCGTGATGATGCGCTTCATGTGCGATGCGTACCTGAACGAAGCTTCGTGCATCGGCTCGCCGGGGATCGAGGATTGGAAGTTTCTTTTGCCGGTGCGCCCGGGCGATACGCTGCGCTACCGCGCCACCGTGCTCGAGGCGCGGCCCTCGGCGAGCAAGCCCGACCGCGGCATCATCAAGTGGCACTGGGAGCTGCTGAACCAGAGGGACGAAGTGCCGGTGTCGATGGTCGGCACCCAGTTCTTCCTGCGGCGACCATGACCGTGCACGTCCTGCGCATGCGGGACTTCGGCCTGTTCCTCGCCGGGCGCTTCGTCTCCGTGCTGGCGGCGCAGATGCAGTGGGTCGCTATCGGCTGGTATCTCTACGACCTCACCGGCAATCCGCTGACGCTGGCCTTCGCCGGCCTCGCTTCGTTCGTGCCGATCGCCATCCTCACGCTGCCGGCGGGCGATCTCGCCGATCGCATCGACCGGCGCTATCTCCTCGGTGCCGCGCACCTCTTCCAGGCGGCGGCCGCCGCGCTCCTCCTCGTGCTGGTCGCGGTCCATACCGTGGTGATCTGGCCCTTCTATGCGGCGCTCGTCATCTCCGGGTGCACACGCGCCATCTCCGGTCCGGCGTCGAAGTCGCTCGCGCCGCTCCTCGTGCCGCGCGAGCAGTTCGCCCAGTCGGTGGCCTGGGCTACCTCCGCGCAGCAGATCGCGATCATCGCCGGCCCGGCGCTCGGCGGGCTGATCTACCTGCTGGGCGCGCCGGTCGTGTTCGGCGCCTGCTGCGTCCTCGCTTTGCTCGCCACGGGGGCGATGATCGCCATCCGCACCAAGGTGATTGCGTCGAAGGAGGCGGGCACGACCACCTATTCGCGCGCCATGGCGGGGTTCCGCTATCTCCTGACGCAGCCGATCGTGTTCGGCGCGATCACGCTCGACCTGTTCGCCGTGCTGATCGGCGGCGTGCATGCGCTGCTGCCGATTTTCGCGCGCGACGTGCTGGAGGTCGGACCGGCGGGCCTGGGCATCCTGCGCAGCACCTTTGCGGTTGGCGCCATCGCGGCGAGCCTCGCCCTCGCACAGATGCCCGAGAGCCGCCAGCCGCACGCCGGCAAGGCTCTCTTCGGCGGCGTCGCGGCGTTCGGCGTCGGTGCCATCGTGTTCGCGCTTTCGCACCACCTGTGGCTGTCGATGGCGGCGCTCGCGGTCATGGGTGCCGGGGATGCGCTGAGCGTGTTCGTGAGAGCGACGATCGTCCAGCTCGCCACGCCGCAGGAAATGCGCGGCCGCGTGAGCGCCATTCACGTCTTGTTCGTGGGCTGCACCAACGAGCTCGGCGAATTCCGCGCCGGCCTTTTCGCCTCGCTCCTGGGCGCCAGCTCGGCTGCCATGGCGGGCGGTGTCGGCACGCTCGTTATCGTGGCGCTGTGGATGCGCCTCTTCCCGCAGCTCAAGCGCGTGAAGCGGCTGAGCGACGTGAGCGTCGGCTAGGCGAATTCGGGCTCCGTCCCCGAATTAAAGCGTGTAGATGCTGTAGTGGTGGTAGGTGCTCCCGGGGCGCAGCACGGTGGACGGAAAGGCCCGCCGGTTCGGTGAATCCGGGAAGTGCTGCGGCTCCAGGCACAGGCCCGCATGCTGCACATAGCGCGCGCCTGCCTTGCCCGTGATGCTCCCGTCGAGCAGATTGCCGGTGTAGAACTGGATGCCGGGCTGCGAGGTGGCGATGCGCAGGATCCGACCGCTGGTTGGCTCGCTCACTTCCACCTCCCCGTCGAGCACGAAGGTGTGGTCGAAGCGCGGGTCGTCGAGCGCCTTTGCCGCGTTGAAGTCGAAATCGGTGCCGGCGACCGCCGCGAGCTCGCCCGTCGGGATGAGCTCTGCGTCCACTGCGACGTAGCGCTTCGCCGGAATCCTGACGCGGTGCGCGTGGATCGTGCCGGCGCCGGCAAGGTTGAAGTAAGCGTGGTTGGTCAGGTTGAGCACCGTGGGACGATCGGCGACGGCGTAGTAGTCGATGCGCAGGCTGCCCGCGTCCACCGAGTAGCGCACCTTCACTTCCAGCGTTCCCGGATAGCCTTCTTCGCCATCGCGCGCGCGATACGTGAGCTCGACCCGCTTTGCGTCCTGCTCGCCTTTCCATAGCACGCGGTCGAAGCCGCGCTGGCCGCCGTGCAAGTGGTGCCTGCCGTCGTTGCAGGCGAGCTGATAGCGCGCGCCGTCGAGCTCGAAGCGCCCGAGCGCGATGCGGTTGGCATAGCGTCCGACGATGCCGCCGAAGTAGGGATGCGCCCCGCGATAACGTTCCGGGTCGTCGAAGCCGAGCACCACGTCGCCGAAGCGGCCACCCCGGTCAGGCGCTTCCAGCGACATCAACGTGGCACCGAAGTCGAGAACACGCGCCCGCAACCGCTCGCTTTCGAGAATGTAGACGCGCATCGCCGGAGTCGAGCAACAATCAATCCACGCTAGGCACAGTGGTTGCGTGCGCATCGCCGGAGGAGCTCGCCATCATGTCCGCCGTAGCCGCTTCGTACACCGATACCTACACCGACGCGCTGTACCAGGACGGCATCACCGCGCTGAAGGGTGCCTTCCCACGCGAATGGGTCGAGCGGCTGCGCGAGGAAATGATGGATACCTTCTGGAAGGAGATCCAGCGGCCCGGCGGAGCGGTGGGCCGCGGGCCGCGGCGCTGGTACGTCGAGACGCACCCGCAAACCTTCAGCGGGTTCGTCGACCTCGTCGGCCATCCCTGGTTCTGCGCGATGTGCCAGGCGGTCCTCGGGCCGCAGTACGAGATCGTGGAAATCGGCTTCGACGTGCCGGTGCAGGGCGCGAAATACCAGCCGTGGCACAGGGACTTTCCGTCGCCGCGAGTCACCTACGAGGACCATAAGATCACCTCGCTCGCCTTCAACGTGAGCGGGGTCGACGTGACCCAGGACATGGGTCCGCTGGAAATCGCCGTCGGCACCCAATGGGACGACGGCCGCGAGTGGAAGCACGAGATGTTTCCCCCCGAGTCGCTGTCGCCGCGGTACGCGGAGCGAGCGGTGCGCAAATATCCGCAGGCCGGCGACGTCAGCTGCCGCACGGCTCTGACGCTGCATCGCGGGACGGAGCATCCGTCTCCGATCGCGCGGCCGGTGCTCGTGATCGGCGTCGACGCGCCCGGCGCCGGCCACGCCGCGCTCCACGACCTCATGGTGACGAGCGACTATTACGATGCGCTGCCGGCCCGGGTGAGCGACCACCTTGTGTGCAAGGTGGTGGAAACGCTGGTGCCCGTGACGCAGAAGCACCAGATAGAAGGCCTCGTCAAGGCAGCCGGCCGCTGAACAAGGAAGTCCTCGCGTTGATTCTCGGCGGGGGGCAGGGCTCGCGGCTTTTTCCGCTCACGCACCAGCGCTCCAAGCCTGCCGTGCCGATCGGCGGCAAGTACCGCCTCATAGACATCCCGATCAGCAATTGCCTGCATGCCGAGATCCGTCGCATCTTCGTGCTGACGCAATTCAATTCCGCGTCGCTGAACCGGCATGTCTCGCAGGCCTACCGGATGGATGCCTTCGGCCCGGGCTTCGTGGAAATCCTCGCCGCGGAGCAAACGCCGGACAACCCGAACTGGTACCAGGGTACCGCCGATGCGGTGCGCCAGGCAGCGCGGCACTTCGAGGACTACGAGGCAGCCTGCTATCTCATCCTCGCCGGCGATCATCTT
>DATLEL010000418.1:0-2516 GCA_035525255.1 Usitatibacter sp. | reverse complement strand
CCGGCGAGGAAATCCCCGCCCAGCTCGTCGTCATGGCGGTCGGCATACGCCCCAACGTCGAGCTCGCCAAGTCGGCGGGGCTGCATTGCGACCGCGGCATCGTCGTCAACGACACGCTGCAAACGTTCGATCCGCGCATCTATGCCGTGGGTGAATGCGTGAGCCATCGCGGCACCGCGTATGGCCTCGTGGCACCGCTCTTCGAGATGGCCAAGGTCTGCGCGAACCATCTCGCGCACTACGGCATCGGGCGTTACGTGGGCTCTGTCACATCGACCAAGCTCAAGGTGACCGGCGTGGACCTTTTCTCCGCCGGCGACTTCCGCGGGGGCGATGGGACCGAGGAGATCGTGCTCGCGGATCCCGGCGCGGGCGTCTACAAGCGCCTGCTCCTGAAGGACGACAAGCTGGTCGGCGCCGTGATGTACGGCGACACCGTCGATGGCTCGTGGTACTTCAGGCTGCTGCGGGAGGGGCGGAGTGTGGCCGCCATCCGCGACAAGCTCATGTTCGGCGAATCGAACCTCGGCGATGCCGGGCACCTGGGGCAGCACCGCGCGGCGGCCATGACCGACGATGCGGAGGTGTGCGGCTGCAACGGCGTCTGCAAAGGGGCGATCGTGAAGGCGATCAAGGACCAGGGGCTCTTCACACTCGACGAGGTTCGCAGGCAGACCAAGGCCTCGAGCTCCTGTGGGTCCTGCACGGGACTCGTCGAACAGATCCTCATGTTCACGGCCGGAGGCGACTACTCCACCGCGCCGAAACGCAAGGCCATTTGCGGCTGCACCGACCGCACCCACCAGGAAGTGCGCGACGCGATCCGCGAACAGGTGCTGCTCGACATCCCGGCGGTGCATCGCTTCCTCGAATGGCGCACGCCCGATGGTTGCGCCACGTGCCGCCCCGCGATCAACTACTACGTGCTGTCGACGTGGCCGCATCGCGCCAAGGACGACCCGCAGTCGCGCTTCATCAACGAGCGCTCCCACGCCAACATCCAGCGCAACGGCACCTACTCGGTGGTGCCGCGCATGTGGGGCGGCGAGACCACCGCAGCCGAGCTGCGTCGCATTGCGGACGTGGTGGACAAGTACGCGATTCCCACGGTGAAGGTGACCGGTGGCCAGCGCATCGACCTCCTCGGCGTGAAGAAGGAGGACCTGCCGGCGGTGTGGAGGGACCTCGACATGCCCTCGGGTCACGCCTATGCGAAGGCGCTGCGCACGGTGAAGACCTGCGTCGGCAGCGAATGGTGCCGTTTCGGGACGCAGGATTCGACCCGCATGGGCCAGCAGCTGGAGCGGGCGCTGTGGCGCATGCAGGCGCCGCACAAGGTGAAGCTCGCGGTGTCGGGCTGCCCGCGCAATTGCGCCGAGTCCGGCATCAAGGACGTGGGCGTGATCGGGGTCGACTCCGGTTGGGAGATCTACGTCGCCGGAAACGGCGGCATCAAGACCGAGGTCGCGCAGTTCTTCGTGAAGGTCAAGACGCACGAGGAGGTGCTGGAGTACGCGGGCGCCTTCCTGCAGCTCTACCGCGAGGAGGGGTTCTACCTCGAGCGCACGGTTCATTACGTGGCGCGCGTCGGGCTCGATCACGTGAAGAAGCGCGTGCTCGAGGACGTTGCCGGGCGCCTCGCGCTTTGGGAGCGCTTGCAGTTCGCCCTCGATGGCGAGCCCGATCCGTGGCATGAACCCGCGAAGGCCGGCGTGGACCTGCGGCAATTCCAGGTTCTCCCGGCATGAAAATCCGCGTCTGCAAGCTCGACGACATCCCCCGCCTCGGCGCGCGCCGCTACCTCGACGGCGACCGCACCATCGCCATCTTTCGTACCGCCGACGATGGCGTCTTCGCGTTGAACGACCTGTGTCCGCACAAGGGAGGGCCGCTTTCCCAGGGCATCGTGTTCGGCGACAGCGTGGCGTGCCCGCTGCACAACTGGTGCATCGACCTGAAGTCCGGCACCGCGGCGGCCCCCGATGAGGGCTGCGTCGAACGTTTTCCGGTGGCGGTGGTGAACGGGCTGGTCGAGCTGACGACGTGAACGAAACGCGCACCACCTGCTGCTACTGCGGCACCGGTTGCGGCGTGGTGGTGCAGACGGAGGGGGCGCGCATCGTCGGCGTGCGCGGCGACGAGACCCACCCGTCCAGCGCGGGGAAACTCTGCACCAAGGGTTCGACGCTGCATCTCACGATGACCCCGGCCGCGCTTGCGGGACGTGCGCGCTATCCCGAGTTTCGAATCGCACGCTCGGAGAAGCGAGTGCGGGTCTCGTGGGACGAGGCCCTCGACCACACGGCGGCGCGCTTCGCGGCATGCATCCGCGAGCATGGTCCGGATTCGGTGGCGTTCTACGTTTCCGGCCAGTTGCTGACCGAGGACTACTACGTCTTCAACAAGCTGGCGAAGGGGCTCATCGGCACCGCCAACATCGACACCAACTCGCGTCTCTGCATGTCGTCCGCGGTCGCTGGATACATCAAGACACTCGGGGCGGACGCGCCGCCCGG
>DATLEL010000106.1:0-5502 GCA_035525255.1 Usitatibacter sp. | reverse complement strand
CCGGGAGTGAACGCAACAATCACGTTTGCACGAGCGGTCTTCGAGGAGGCCCAAACCTCCGGAACACGGATGAACACGGATGAAAGGATGAACACGGATAAAAGCAAACGGCTCACTGCCCGCGAGATGGTATTCATCGTCACGAATTTCACTCAGCCTTATCCGTTTTATCCGATTCATCCGTGTTCATCCCACCCTTCGCCTTGGTCTTTTCAAGCACGGCAGCGAAGAAGCCGTCCGTCTGGTGCACATGCGGATAGAGCCGCAGGTATTCACCAGCGCCGGCGATCTTCAACCCCTGCTTCTCCAGCACGCCCTGCGCTGGAACCAGGTGGAAGTCGGGGTGGCCCGCGAGGAAAGCGGCCACGATGTCCTCGTTCTCCTCGGCCAGCAGGCTGCAGGTGCCGTAGACGAGCCGTCCGCCGGGCTTCAGCAATGTCGCCGCCGAGTCGAGGATCGCGCGCTGCTTCACATTGAGCTCGGCCAGTCCCGCTGCGGTTTGGCGCGTCTTGAGGTCGGGGTTGCGGCGCAGCGTTCCGAGCCCGGTGCAGGGCGCATCCACCAGCACGCGATCGATCTTGCCGCGCAGGCGCTTCACTTTCGGATCGTTCTCGCCGGAGATGCGCTGCGGGAACACATTCGAGAGGCCGGAGCGTTTCAGGCGTGGGCCGAGGTTGGCGAGGCGCTTGTCGGAGACGTCGAACGCATAGAGGCGCCCCGACGAACCCATCGCCGCGCCCATCTGCAGCGTCTTGCCACCCGCGCCGGCGCAGAAATCCACCACCATCTCGCCCCGCCGCGGCTCCACCAGCATGCCGAGGATCTGGCTGCCTTCGTCCTGCACTTCCACCGCGCCGTCGAGGAACATGGGGTGTTGGCTGAGCGAAGGTTTCTCCTTCAGGCGCACCCCGATCGGTGAATATCTGGTCGCCTCGGCGCCGATCTCGTCGAACTCGAGGCGGTCGAGCACCGCTTCGCGCGGCGCCTTGTGGGTGTTCACGCGCAGGTCGAGCGGCGCCGGCTGCTGCAGGCCGCGCGCGAGCTCGAGGATGGCGGCCTCGTCGTGCGTGCGGCGCAGGCGCTCAACCACCCAGTCGGGCAGGTCCGCTCGGATCTCGTAGGGAAGCTCATCGAGGTGCTGCGCCTTCACCGCCGCGAGCCATTCCTTCTCGCCACTCTTCAGCACCGCCTCGATCTGCCCCACGCCAATGCCTTGCAGCTTCACCAGCGTGGCGAGCGCCATTTCCCGCGGGGTCGCGTTCGGCGTGAGGTGCTCCAGCAGGCGGCGATGGCGCAGCGCAGCGTATACCGTGTCCGCGACCAGCGCGCGATCGCGATGGCCGAGGTTCTTGTTGTCGCGGAAGAACTGGCGCAGCTGCGAATCCGCCGGGGCATTGGCGGGAAGCACCACGGCGAGCGCGTGGACGATGGTGTCCAGCTGCGGACGGGTGAGGGTCATGGGGTCTTTCTCAGCGGCTGGTGACGCGCGTGGCGACCTGCTCCACCACCAGCCTGTTGCGCGCCACGGGATATCGCAGCTTGACGGGCAGGTAGTGTTGGTCGACGCCCAGCCACACGTCGACTGCCTCGTTCTTGTCGTCCTTGTCCACGTGCCGCAAGTGCAGCGCGCGCACATTGCCCAGCGGGATGTCGATGAGCTCTTCGCCCAGCACCTGCAGCTCGAAGCGATAGAGCTTGCGCTGCGTGAAAACGCGCAGCTCCATGGAGCCCGACTTCGGCGGCGCGTGGGCGAGCTGGAAGATCATCGACAGCCAGTCGACGGTGTTGTCCGAGAGCACGGAGGTGGTGCGCCCGCCCTTGCGGTCGAACGTGACCTTGCGCGCATTCCAGTCGAACTCCAGCCCTTCGGCAGCTGCGCCGGGCCGGTTTTCCGAGAAGCGCTCCGGGCGCAGTCCCGTGGCGGTGATGCTGCCGCGGCTCTCCTGGACGATGGTGCCCTCGAGGAACAGCGTGAAGAACCCTTCGGCCGCCGCCTCGCCGCTGATGCGATAGCTGTCGCCCTCCCGCTGCCATTGGTACGTCGCGCGTCCGTCGGCGAACGCAGAGGTGATCTGGTATTCGATGGAGAGGCTCGCCGGCAGCGCGGAGGCGGGAAACTTCTCCGGCTCGAGCGCGGGGATGGGCGTGGCGGGCGCGGCAAGTGCAACGACCTCGGGGGGCGGCGGAGGCTCGGGCGCCGGCGCGGGCTCCGGCGCCTGCAATGGCTGGGCGGGTAGTGCTTCGCTCACGGCGGATGCCACTTCGGCTTGCGCCTGCGCGATCACCTCTGGTTCGGGTGGCGGCTTGCGAGCCCGCTTCGGGCGCGCGGAGCGCGCAGGCCGTGCAGGCGCGGGCGCGGCCTGCGGCGCGGGCGGGGCCTCGGGATCCAATGAAGCCATGGAGCCCTCGAGCGTCGCGGAGTAGAGTGCCGCGCCGGCGTCATCGATGGCATCGATGCGCTTGGGCATACCCACCATCACCGCCGCGTGCAGCGCCGCGGAGAGCGCGAGCGCCAGCAGCGCGATGCGATAGCGCGAGAGCAGGGTCGCCGCGCGGCTCATGGGCTAGCGAGTCTGGAGCGCCACGAGGGTCTGCTCCAGCCGCGGGCCCTTGGGGTCGTCGAACACCACGCGCACCGGCAGGTTGTAGCGTTCCTTGGCGAGCCACACCTCCGCATTGCTTTCCTTGGCGGACGTGATGCGCGCGTAGTGCCGCGTCTCGAAATCGCCCGCAGGCGTCGCGACCCGCGCTTCATCCACCATGCGGTAGGCGTACTTCTCGACCTTGCGGCCGTTGGCCATGGAAACCGCCATCGGGCTCGAGCCTGCCTCCATGTTCATGAACTGGTACATGAACGAGAGTCGGTCCTGGGTCTGCGCCGGGAGCGCCACCTCGTGGGTCTCACCGCGGAAACGCGACACCATCACGCCGCGGTCCCAGTCGAACGTGGCCTCGATATCCCGCTTCGAATCCCGGGCGCGGCGCTGGGTGAACTTGAGCGGCCGGAGCCCCTCGGCGCCCACCTTGCCGGTGCTCTCCAGGGTGAGCTGGTCGTCGAGGAACACCTTGAGCGGCCCCTCGGAGCGGGTCACGCTGCTGATGCGGTAGGTGTCGCCGCTGCGCACGTAATTCTCGGTGACGGTGCCGATGGTGACCCCGTGGCTGGTGAGCTTGTACTCGGCGGTGATCTCGTTGGGCAGCGCCCAGGCGTGGGTGGCCTGGAGCAGCAGGAAGGCGAGGAATGTCCTCATCGGGGGTCCCGGGGCGCGACGATGGAATCGTTGGAAACGCCCGAGCCCCGCACGTGGACTACGTCCGCGCCGACGAATTCGATTCGGTCCTCGAGGAACCAGCGCACCGCCTGCGGGTAGATGCGGTGCTCCGCGTCGAGCACGCGCGCGGCGAGGCTCTCCTCCGTGTCACCGGCGAGCACCGGCACCGCGGCCTGGATCACCACCGGGCCCGCGTCGAGCGACGGGGTCACCACGTGCACGGTGCAGCCGTGCAGCTTCACGCCCGCCTGCAGCGCCTGGCGATGCGTGTGGAGCCCGGTGAACGACGGCAGCAGTGAGGGATGGATGTTCAGGATGCGTCGCGGAAAGCGTGCGATGAAGCCCGGGGTGAAGATGCGCATGAAGCCCGCCAGCAGGATCAAGTCCGGGGCGAGCGCGTCGATCGCGTCGGCGAGCGCAGCGTCGAATGCCTCGCGCGACACGAACTGCTTGTGATCGATCACGCGGGTGGGAATTCCGTGCGCGGCCGCCCATCGCAGCCCCTCGGCCTCGGGCCGGTTGGAGATCACCGCCTTGACCTCGAGACCGGTGCGCGCCTCCACGATGGAGCGCATGTTGCTGCCGCGGCCGGAGATGAGGATGACGGCCGATTTCACCGCGAAGTCCTCCTCAGACAACCACCGTCTGCGGAGTGCCCGGATCCCTCTTCACGATAGCGCCCACCTCGAATGCCTCCACGCCCTCCGCGCGCAATGCGGCGACGGTGGCCGGTCCGTCGGCCTGGGACACGACGACCACCATGCCGATACCGCAATTGAACGTGCGCTGCATCTCGGCTTCGTCGATCTTGCCGTGCTTCTTCAGCCAGTCGAAGATCGCCGGGCGCTTCCAGCTCGAGGCCTCGAGGCGCGCGCACATGGTCTCCGGGAGGATGCGCGGAATGTTCTCCGTGAGGCCGCCGCCGGTGATGTGGGCGAGCCCCTTCACGTCGACCCTGCCTAGAAGCGAAAGGACCGGGCGCACGTAGATGCGTGTCGGCTGCATGAGCGCCTGGCCGAGGGTGCCGCCGTCGTCGCCGAAGGGCTCGTACAGGTCGGCGCTGCTCACCGCGATCACCTTGCGCACCAGCGAGTAGCCGTTGGAATGCGGGCCGTCGGAGGGCAGGGCGATCACGGCGTCGCCCAGCGCGATGCGGCGCCCATCGATGATGGACTGCTTCTCCACCAGCCCCACCGCGAAGCCCGCGAGGTCGTATTCGTTCGGGTCGTACATCCCCGGCATCTCGGCGGTCTCCCCGCCGATGAGGGTGCAGTTGGCCTGCTCGCAGCCTTCCGCGATGCCCTTCACCACGTCGGCCGCCACGCCCACGTCGAGCTTGCTGCAGGCGAAGTAGTCGAGGAAGAAGATCGGCTCGGCGCCCGAGCAGAGGATGTCGTTCACGCTCATCGCCACCAGGTCGATGCCGATGGTGTCGTGCTTCTTGAGGCGAAATGCGAGCTTGAGCTTGGTGCCCACCCCGTCGGTGCCGGAGACCATTACCGGGTTCTGGTACTTCTTCGAAACCTCCACCAGCGCGCCGAAGCCGCCGATGCCGCCCAGCACCTCGGGGCGCATGGTGCGCGCGGCGAGTGGCTTGATGCGTTCGACCAGCGCGTCGCCGGCGTCGATGTCCACGCCGGCGTCTCGATAGGTGAGGGGGGTATCCGAGCCGCTCAAGTGAAATCCTTTTGATTTAGAACCGGAATTTTACCCGAAAGCCACGCGCTCCACGCTTTGCTCCCTCCCCCTTGGGGAAGGGTTGGGGAGGGGGTCAAGCGTCGCCCGATCCCTGGAACGTCGGCAGGTTCGACTTCGCGAACGCGAGCATGCGTTCGATCGGCACCTTGGCGCGCTCGCCGATTTCCGCGTCCACCAGCACTTCGTGGCCCGGTGCGCCCTCGAGCGTATCGATGAGGTTGTGCAGCCCGTTCATCGCCATCCACGGGCAGTGCGCGCAGCTCTGGCAGGTGGCGCCCTTGCCGGCCGTGGGCGCTTCGATGAAGGTCACGCCGGGAAGGCGCTTCCTCATCTGGTGGATGATGCCGCCGTCGGTGGCGACGATGTATTCCTTCGCCCCCAACCGCTCGGCGGCCTGGATGATGCCCGTGGTGGAGCCCACGGCATCGGCCATGGCGATCACCGCGCGCGGCGATTCGGGGTGCACCAGGATCTTCGCGCCCGGGTGCAGCAGCTTCAGCTCCTCCAGCTGCTGCGCCTTGAACTCCTCGTG
>DATLEL010000398.1:0-4709 GCA_035525255.1 Usitatibacter sp. | reverse complement strand
CGATCGTTTTGTTCGTCATGCTTACATGACCTCCAGTGCGATTGCGGTGCCTTCACCGCCGCCGATGCAGAGCGCGGCGATCCCCTTCTTCCCCCCACGCTTCCTGAGAGCGTAGATCAACGTCGTGATGATGCGGGCGCCCGTGGCCCCGATGGGATGTCCCAGCGCGCATGCGCCACCGTTCACGTTCACTTTTTCATGCGGAATGCCGATGTCCTTCATCGCCGCCATGGTCACCACGGCGAACGCCTCGTTCACCTCGAACAGGTCGACGTCGGAGGCTTTCCAGCCGGCCTTGTCGAGGACTTTCTTGATGGCGCCGGCCGGCGCGGTCGTGAACCACTCCGGTTCGTGCGCATTGGAGGCGTAGGCGACGATGCGCGCAAGCGGCTTCACGCCGCGCTTCTTCGCTTCGGACTCGGTCATCATCACCAGCGCCGCGGCGCCGTCGGAGATCGACGAGGACGTGGCGGCGGTCACGGTGCCGTCCTTGGTGAAAGCGGCGCGCAGCGTGGGAATCTTCTCCACGTTCACGCTGAACGGAGTCTCGTCCTCCTTCACCACCTCGTCGCCCTTGCGGCCCTTGACGGTCACCGGCGCGATCTCGTCGCTGAAGCCGCCCGACTTGGAAGCGGCCAGCGCGCGCGTGGTGGATTCCTTCGCGTAATCGTCCATGTTGGCGCGCGTGAAGCCGTACTTGGCGGCGGTGGCATCGGCGAACACACCCATGGGCTTGCCGTCGTAGGCGTTCTCGAGGCCGTCGAAGGCCATGTGGTCCAGCACCTGGCCATGGCCGTAGCGGATGCCGCCGCGGCCCTTGGGCAGCAGGTGCGGCGCATTGGTCATGGATTCCATGCCTCCGGCGACGACGATGGTGGCCTGGCCCGAGGAGAGCTCGTCGGCGGCCATCATCGCGGCCTTCATGCCCGAGCCGCACATCTTGTTGATGGTGGTGGCGGGCGTGCTCTTGTCCAGGCCCGCGCCGAGGGCGGCCTGGCGCGCCGGCGCCTGGCCCTGGCCCGCACCGAGGACGTTGCCGAAAATGAGGTCGTCCACCTCGGTGGACTTGATGCCCGCCTGCTCGATGGCGGCCTTGATGGCGACCGAGCCCAGCTGCGACGCGCTCATGGTGTTGAACTTGCCCTGCATGGATCCGATCGGGGTGCGCTTCGCGCCGACGATCACGATGCTTTCTGCCATGACTTCCTCCGTTAAACCGATTCTTCGAACAGCTCCCGCCCGATCAGCATGCGGCGGATCTCGTTGGTGCCGGCTCCGATGTCGTAGAGCTTGGCGTCGCGGAGCAGGCGCCCCGCGGGGAATTCGTTGATGTAGCCGTTGCCGCCGAGGGCCTGGATCGCCTCGAGAGCCACCGACACCGCGTTCTCGGACGAGAACAGCAGGCACGCGGCGGCGTCCTTGCGCGCGGCGCGCCCGCGCCCTTGGTCCAGGGCCCCGGCCACGCGATAGCTGAAAGCGCGCGAGGCCTGCAGCTTGGTGTACATGTCGGCGATCTTGCCCTGCATCAGCTCGAACGTGCCGATGGGCTGCTCGAACTGCTTCCTCTCGTGCACGTACGGCAGCACCAGGTCCATGGCCGACTGCATGATGCCGATGGGCCCGCCGGAGAGCACGCAGCGCTCGGTGTCCAGGCCGCGCATCAGCACGCGCGAGCCGCCGTTCACCTCGCCCAGGACGTTCTCGGCCGGGATCTCGCAATCGCGGAACACCAGCTCGCAGGTGTTGGAGCCGCGCATGCCGAGCTTGTCCAGCTTCTGCGCGGTGCTGAAGCCCTTCATGCCCTTCTCGACGATGAAGGCGGTCATCGCGCGCGAGCCCTGGTCTTTCGGGGCCGTGCGCATGTAGACGATGAGGACGTCGGCATCCGGCCCGTTGGTGATCCACATCTTGGTGCCGTTCGCCACCCAGCGGTCGCCGCGCTTCTCCGCGCGGCACGCCATGGAGCCCACGACGTCGCTGCCGGCGCCGGGCTCGCTCATCGCGAGCGCGCCGACGAATTCACCCGAGCAAAGCTTGGGCAGGTACTGGCGCCGCTGCGCCTCGCTGCCGTTGAGGAAGAGGTTGTTCACGCACAGGTTGGAGTGCGCACCGTACGAGAGGCCCACGGAGGCCGAGGCGCGGGAGACTTCTTCCATCGCCACCAGGTGGGCGAGGTAACCGAGGCCGGTGCCGCCATGCTCTTCGGGAACCGTCATGCCGAGGAGCCCCAGCTCGCCCAGCTTCTTCCACATGTCGGCCGGGAATTCGTTCTTCGCGTCGATCGCCGCGGCTCGCGGTGCGAGCTCGGCGTCGCACATCCGCTTGACCGTATCGCGCAGGGCGTCGAAATCCTCGGTCAAATGGGTATCGAACAGCATGCCGGTGCCCTTGTGCGAATCGCGTATCGGGGACTGTAATTATCGCACGGCCAGCGGAGCCCGACGAGGAGTCGGATTCCGCCCGTCAGCGGACAGGAAATGCAGCGATCGCCTGCAGCACCTGCGCCGGGTGCTCGCGATGCGGCACATGCCCGCAAGCGGCAATCTGGACGAGGTCCAGCGATGCCGCATTGCGCGCTCCGGCCGCGAGCAGCTGCAATTGCCGCGGCGAGCTGTACGGGTCATCGAGGCCGACGATACCGAGCAGCGGGCAGCGGATCGCCTCCAGCTCGCGCGTGATGGCCCAGCGGCGGAAGCCGGGATCGAGCCATGTCTCGTTCCAGTTGGAAAACACCTGGTCGATCGGATGCGCGTGGTGGCGCGCGAGCTTGGCACGCCAGCCGGTCGTCGCGAAGATGCGGCGCGCCTCCCGGATGCTCTCGACGTTGCCATCCTCGACATCGATCAGCGGTGCCATGGCCACCACGCCCGCGACGGTGTCCGGCGTGTGGGCGGCGTGCAGCAGCGCCATGGAGGCCCCGGTCGAGTGGCCGACCAGCACCGGACGCTCGATCGCGAGCGCATGGCGCAGCGCCGGGACGATCAGCTCCGCTTCCTCATGCATGAAGCGCGGCGTGTACGGATCCAGCCGCGCCGAGGAGCGCCCGAAGCCGAGGCGGGAGTAGGCCACCACGCGAGCGCCCGTCGCCTCCGCCAGCTCCTGCGGGAAATCGCGCCACATGGAAACCGAGCCGAGGCCTTCGTGGAGCAGGAGGAGATCGGGACGGCCGGGACGGGAGGCGGGAAGGTCGAGGACTTCGACGGTGCCGCCCGGAACCTGGATCACTTCGCGGTCATGCGGATTGCGCCGTCGAGACGGATCACCTCGCCGTTGAGCACCTCGTTCTCGATGATGTGGCGCACCAGCGCCGCGTATTCTTCGGGCTTGCCGAGGCGTGAAGGAAACGGGATCTGGGCGCCGAGGGAGGCGCGGATCTCGTCGCTCATCCCCTGCAGCATCGGCGTATCGAAGATCCCCGGGGCAATGGTCATGACGCGGATGCCGAAGCGCGCCAGCTCGCGCGCGATGGGCAGCGTCATGCCATTCACACCCGCCTTGGAGGCAGCGTAGGCGGCCTGGCCGATCTGCCCGTCCATCGAGGCGACCGACGAGGTGTTGACGATGACGCCGCGCTCGCCGCTCGCGAACGCGGGCTGCGTGCTCATCCGCGCCGCGGCGAGCCGGATCACGTTGAAGCTGCCGACCAGGTTGATGCGGATGGCGCGCTCGAAGCTCGCCAGCGCATGGGGACCGGTCTTGCCGACGACGCGCTCGCCCGGGGCCACGCCGGCGCAGTTGACCACGCCGTGAATGCCGCCGAAGGCCGATGCGCAGAGGTCGACCGCGGCTTGGGTCTGCGCTTCGTCGGTCACGTCGGTGCGGATGAACCTGGCATTGGCGCCCAGCGTGCGCGTGCCGCCTTCGTTCAGGTCCGCGATGACGACCTTGCCACCTGCCGCGAGGAGCATGGCCGCCGTGGCGGCGCCGAGACCCGATCCGCCGCCCGCCACGAGGAACGCCTGGTTCTGGATGTGCATTGAATTCCGTTCAGGTGAGAGTGCGAAGGGCCACGAGGGGAAGGTCGCGCTTGCGCGCCCATGCTTCCCAATTTTTGGCGGTGTCGGATGCGAAGCGCGCGCGGAGCGATTCGACGGTGAGCGATGCAAGCCGCAGGGAATCGGCGAGGCGCTGCGCGAAGTGCGGCTCCAGCGCCGCGACCGCGATCCAGCCGCCCTGCGCTTCGTAGAGATTATAGCCAGCGAGTCCGCCGCCGAGCAGCGTGCCGGGCGACGTGAGCCCCTCGCGCAACGGCGCCGCGAGCGCCGCGGCGGCGTCTTCCAGCGGTGCCGCCGCAGTGCGTCCTCGCCCTTCGCGGTCACGCGCGATCACCAGCGCGAGCGCCGTGCTGACGGCGCGCTCGGCCCCCGCCATATCGGCGAACAGCGTGGCCGGCATCGCGCCGGGCGATACCAGTCCGTGCATCGCCATGTAGGTGAGGTCATGTCCGGGCGTTTCTTCCTCGGGCACGGGATGGCCGGTGATGTTGACGTGGCAGAGGCGCGGATGCCGTGCGGCGAGGCTCGCGGCGTCGAGGTTCAGCCGCCCCAGCGCCGAGGGTCGCTGCGCACTGACGAGCAGGTCGCATTCGTCCAGCAGCGTGGCCATGGAGGCCCGACCTTCCGCGCTCTTCAGGTCGACGCGCCGCACCTCCATGCCCTGGTGCAGGCGCTGGTACCACGATGCGCAGTAATGCTCGAAGGGATCGCCGG
>DATLEL010000380.1:0-6378 GCA_035525255.1 Usitatibacter sp. | reverse complement strand
CAAGTCGATCGCGGGGATGATCAGCATGGGGGCGCGGATCCGCTAGGGATCCCAGGTGGCGAAATTGCTGAGTAGCGTGAGCCCCGCGGCGCTGCTTTTCTCGGGATGGAACTGCGTGGCGAAAATATTATCCCTGGCGATCGCCGAGGTAAAGGCATCGGGATAACGGGTCTCGCCGGCGGCGAGGGCAGGCTCCGCGGGCTCGCAGTAATAGCTGTGCACGAAATAGAAGCGGCTGCCGTCGCCGATGCCGCGCCAGAGGGCGTGCGGCTGCAGCTGCCACACCTCGTTCCAGCCCATGTGGGGCACCTTGAGCCCGGCGGCGCGGCGCTCGGGCGTGGCCGGAAAGCCCACCACTCGCCCCATCACCACGCCCAGCCCCGGTGTATCGCCTTCGGCGCTGCTTTCGAAGAGCATCTGCTGCCCGATGCACAGCCCGAGGAACGGCTTGCTCGCAGCCGCTTCCGCCACCGCTTCGCCCACGCCGCTTTCCCGCAGCGAGCGCATGCAGTCGGGCATCGCGCCCTGGCCGGGGAATACCACGCGGTCGGCGCGGCGGATGGCGTCGGGGTCGGAAGTGATGCTCACCTCGTCGCCCTGCGCCACGTGCGCGAGAGCCTTCTGCACCGAACGCAGGTTGCCCATTCCGTAGTCGACGATGGAGATGCGCTGGGACATGAGGTGTTGCGGTGTCCGGGGTGGCGCCCTAGAGCGCACCCTTGGTGGACGGAATGACCCCGGACGCGCGCGGGTCCGGCTCGACCGCCATGCGCAGCGCACGCGCGAACGCCTTGAAGATGGTCTCGCACTGGTGGTGCGAATTGTCGCCGCGCAGGTTGTCGATGTGCACCGTGGCGAGCGCGTGGTTCACCAGGCCCTGGAAGAACTCGTGCGTGAGGTCCACGTCGAACTCGCCCACGCGGGCGCGTGTGAACTTCACGTTGTATTCGAGGCCCGGGCGGCCCGAGAAATCCACCACCGCGCGCGACAACGCCTCGTCCAGGGGCACGTAGGCGTGCCCGTAGCGCCGGATGCCCTTCTTGTCGCCGACCGACTTGGCGAGCGCCATGCCGAGGGTGATGCCGATGTCCTCGACGGTATGGTGCGCGTCGATCTCCAGGTCGCCCTTGGCGCGCACCGTGAGGTCGATCGCGCCGTGGCGCGCGATCTGGTCGAGCATGTGGTCGAGGAACGGGATGCCGGAATCGAGCGTGGCGGCGCCGCTGCCGTCGAGGTCGAGCGCCACGAAGACCTGGGTCTCTTTCGTGTCGCGCTGGATTTCCGCCTTACGCATTTTGGGGGCCGAGGATCGGGGCGAGCGCCCCGAGCAGTTTCGCGTTCTCGTCGGCGGTGCCGACCGTGAGCCTCAAGCAGTGGGCGAGGTGGGGATGCGATCCGTGGAGGTTGCGAACCAATATACCACGCGCCTTCAGCGCCTCGAACGCGCGCGGCGCGTCGGCGACGCGCACCAGCACGAAATTGGCGGCACTCGGGTAGCGCGACACGCCCGGCATGCGGTCGAGCGCGGCCTCGAGGGCGGACCGGTCGGCGACGATGCGCCGCGTCTGCTCCTCGAGCACTTCGTGGCGACCGAGGATCAGCTCGGCCGCCGCGGACGTGAGGACGTTCACGTTATAGGGCGGGCGCAGCTTCTCCAGCTCGTCGATCCATTCCGCGGGGCCCACGGCGAGCCCCAGGCGCAATCCGGCGAGCCCCAGCTTCGACACCGTGCGCACCAGCACCAGGTTCGGATGGCGGCCCACTTCGTCCAGGAGCGAAGCGCCGCCCGCGAATGCGTAATACGCCTCGTCGACGGCCACCAGGCCCGGCGACGCGGCGACGACGCGCAGGATGGCCTCGCGCGGGAAAAGGTTGCCGCTTGGATTGTTGGGATACGCGATCCAGGTGAGCGCCGGGCGATGCGCCGCGATGGCGGCCATGAGCGCCGGCTCGTCGAGCGAGAAGTCGGGAGCGAGCGGTATGCCCACGTAGCGCATGCCCGCGGCGACGGCGCTCATGCGGTACATGACGAATGACGGCTCGGGGGCGAGCACCACCGCATCCGGGCGCGCCAGGGCGAGCGACAACATCTGGATCAGCTCGTCGGAGCCGTTGCCCAGCACCATCGCGTGCGCGGCGGGGATGCCCATCGCACGCCGCAGGCTCGCCTTCAGCGACGCCGCGGTGGGATCGGGATAGCGGTTCACGGCCACCTGCGCCAGGCGCTCGCCCATCTCCGCGGCGAGCGCTTCCGGCAGGCGGTAGGGATTTTCCATGGCGTCCAGCTTCACCATGCCGCTCGCGGGAGCCACGTGGTACGCCTTCAGCTGCAGGATCTCCTCGCGCACCCAGTCGCGAGCCCGCTTGCCGCTCACTTGCGGTCCATGCGCCACTCCGCACTGCGGGCGTGCGCCTCCAGGCCCTCGGCACGCGCGAGCGTGGCCGCGACGCGCCCCAGGGTACGGGCGCCTTCGCCGGAGACCTTGATCACGCTCGAGCGCTTCTGGAAATCGTAGACGCCCAGCGGCGAGGAGAACCTCGCGGTGCGCGAGGTGGGCAGCACGTGGTTCGGGCCGGCGCAGTAATCGCCCAGGGATTCCGAGGCGTGGTGGCCGAGGAATATCGCGCCCGCGTGGCGGATGCGCGGCAGCAGCGCCTCGGGGTCCGCGACGGCGAGCTCGAGGTGCTCGGGGGCGATGCGGTTGGCGAGCTCGCATGCCTCGGCGAGGTCGCGCACCAGGATGAGGGCGCCGCGCGCGGCGAGCGACGCCGCGATGATCGCGCGGCGCGGCATCGCCTGCAGCTGCTTCGCCATGGACGCCGCCACGGCGTCGATGAGGCGCGCGTCCGGGCTGAGCAGCATGGCCTGCGCGATCTCGTCGTGCTCCGCCTGCGAGAAGAGGTCCATCGCGACCCAGTCGGGGTTGGCGCTGCCATCGGCGATCACGAGCACTTCCGAGGGCCCCGCGACCATGTCGATGCCGACCCGGCCGAAGACGCGCCGCTTGGCCGCCGCCACGTAGGCATTGCCCGGGCCCACGATCTTGTCCACCGCGGGAATGGACGCCGTGCCGTATGCGAGCGCTCCCACGGCTTGCGCGCCGCCGATACGAAGGATGCGATCCACGCCCGCGAGTGCCGCCGCCGCCAGCACGGGCGCATTCAGCTTGCCGTCCGGCGTGGGCGTCACCATCACGAGCTCCCGCACCCCGGCCACCTTGGCCGCCACCGCGCTCATCAACACCGAGGAGGGATAGGCCGCCTTGCCACCCGGCACGTAGAGGCCGACCCGATCGAGCGGCGTCACCTGCTGGCCGAGCACCGTGCCGTCGGCTTCCTCGGCGCGCCACGATTCCTGGACCTGGCGCTCGTGGTAGGCGCGGATGCGGTCCGCCGCGAAGCCGAGCGCGTCGCGCTCGTCCGCGCGCAGGTTCTCCAGCGCGCGTTGCGCCTGTTCGAGGGGCACTTCCACCTCCGCGAAGCTGCGCGGCGTCCAGCGGTCGAAGCGCGTGGTGTACTCGAGCAGCGCCGCATCGCCCCGCGTGCGCACGCCTTCCAGGATCGCCGCCGTATCCCGCTCGACACCCTCGTCCTGCGCGCCCTCGAAGGCGAGGAGGCGCTCGAGCTCGGCCTCGAAGCCGGGCGCGGCCGACGACAGGCGGCGCACGTCAGCCACGGCTCGCCTTGCGGAAGGCCTCGATCAGGGGTGCGATCGCCGCGCGCTTCAGCTTGAGCGACGCCGGGTTCACGATGAGGCGGCTCGAGATCGCGGCGATCTCCTCGACCACCTTGAGCTTGTTGGCGCGCAGGGTATTACCGGTGTCCACCAGGTCCACGATCGCATCGGCCAATCCGACCAGGGGTGCCAGCTCCATCGAGCCGTAGAGCTTGATGAGATCGACGTGCACGCCCTTGGCGGCGAAGTGCTCGCGCGCGGTGGCGATGTACTTGGTCGCGACGCGCAGCCGCGCACCCTGCTTTACCGCGGCGGCGTAGTCGAAGCCTTCCGGCACCGCCACCGCCATGCGGCAGCGCGCGATGCCGAGGTCCAGCGGCTGGTAGAGCCCCTGGCCGCCGTGCTCGGCAAGCAGGTCCAGCCCCGCGACGCCGAGGTCCGCCGCACCGTACTGCACGTAGGTGGGCACGTCGGCCGCGCGCACCAGGATCAATCGCAGGTCCGGGCGGCGCGTGGCGAGGATCAGCTTGCGAGACGTGTCGGCATTCTCCGTGGGTTCGATGCCCGCGGCCGCGAGGATCGGCAGCGTCTCCTCGAGGATGCGTCCCTTGGCGAGCGCCAGCGTGATCACGAGGTCACGCGCGCGATGCGCGCCCCCAGCTCGCCCAGGCGCGCCTCGATATGCTCGTAGCCGCGGTCGAGGTGGTAGATGCGGTCGATGACCGTCGCGCCCTCCGCCACCAGGCCCGCGATCACCAGGCTCGCCGAGGCGCGCAGGTCCGTCGCCATCACCATGGCGCCCGCGAGCGTATCCACGCCGTGGATGATCGCCGTGTTGCCCTCGATGTCGATGTGCGCCCCGAGGCGCCGCAGCTCCTGCACGTGCATGAAGCGGTTCTCGAAGATGGTCTCGGTCACGTGCGCGGCACCCTCCGCCACGCTGTTCAACGCGATGAACTGCGCCTGCATGTCCGTCGGGAAGCCGGGGTAGGGCGCGGTGCGCAGGCTCACCGAGCGCGGCCGCGCCGTCATCGTGAGGCGCAGGGTGCGCTCGCCCACGGCGATGGCGGCACCCGCCTCCTTCAGCTTGTCGATCACCGCGTCGAGGCTGCCCACCGGCGCCTCGGTGAGGGTGATGCTGCCGCGGGTCGCGGCCGCCGCCGCGAGGAACGTGCCCGCCTCGATGCGATCCGGCATCACCGCGTAGTCCACGCCGAAGAGCGCGTCGACACCCTCCACCACGATCACGTCGGAGCCGTGCCCCTTGATGCGCGCGCCCATGGCGATGAGGCAGCGCGCGAGGTCGACCACCTCGGGCTCGCGCGCGGCGTTCTCGAGGATGGTCTCGCCCTGGGCGAGGCACGCCGCCATCATCAGGTTCTCGGTGCCGGTGACGGTCACCGTATCCATCAAGATGCGCGCGCCACGCAGGCGCGTCGCGGTCGCGTGGATGTTGCCGTGCTCGATCGCGATCTCCGCCCCCATGGCGGTGAGCCCCTTGATGTGCAGGTCCACGGGCCGCTCGCCGATGGCGCAACCGCCGGGCAGCGACACGCGCGCCTCGCCAAAGCGGGCGACGAGGGGCCCCAGCGCGAGGATCGAGGCGCGCATCGTCTTCACCATCTCGTACGGCGCGTACGGCTCCGACACGAGGCGCGCGTCGAGCCGCACCTCGTGGTCGCTCCTCTCGGCCTTGACGCCCATGCCTTCCAGCAGCTTCACCATGGTGCGCACGTCGTTCAGGTCGGGGACGTTGGAGATCCGCACCGGCGCCGCGGTCAGCAGCGAGGCGGCGAGGATCGGCAGCGCCGCGTTCTTGGCGCCGGCGACGCGCACCTCGCCCGAGAGCGGCACGCCGCCGTGGATGGAAAGTTTCTGCATGGTCTTATCGGGCCGCGGGGGCCCGGCTCAGGATTGGCGCGACGCCCACTCTTCGGGGGAAAAGGTCTTCATCGACAGGGCATGGATCTCCTGGCGCATGCGGTCGCCCAGCGCCGCATACACCAGCTGGTGCTGGCGCACCCGGTTCAGGCCGGCGAACGCCGGGCTCACGATGACCGCCTCGAAATGCGCGCCGTCGCCCTGCACCTGCAGGTGCGTGCAGGCAAGGCCTTCGCGGATGGATTGCTCGATGGATTGGGGTTCGACCATGGCGCCTAATGTCGCAGCTTGTATCCCCGCCGCAGCAGCAGCAGGGTGAGCCATGATAGGGCAGCGAAGGCCGCGCTCGCAATCGCGAGGCTCTGCGCCGGAGGCACGTCGGACTGGCCGAAGAAGCCATAGCGGAAGCCGTCCACCGCGTAGAAGAACGGGTTCAGCCGCGACACCGCCTGCCAGAAGGGCGGCAGCGTGTGCATCGAATAAAACACGCCGGCGAGGAAGGTGAGCGGCATCACCAGGAAGTTCTGGAACGCCGCGAGCTGGTCGAATTTCTCCGACCAGATGCCGGCGATGATGCCCATGGCGCCGAGCATCCCGCAGCCCACCAATGCGAATGCGATCGCCCACAGGGGGTGCTGCACGGCGATGGGGATGCGCCACAGGGTGGCCGCGAAGACCCCGATTCCCACCACCAGCCCGCGCACCATGGCGGCCAGCAGGTAGGCGGCGAAGATCTCGCCCGCGGCGAGCGGCGGCAGCAGGATGAAGACGATGTTGCCGGTGATCTTCGACTGGATCAGCGACGACGAGCTGTTGGCGAA
>DATLEL010000378.1:0-5803 GCA_035525255.1 Usitatibacter sp. | reverse complement strand
AGCGCGTCGGGCGTATCGATGATGACGGTGTCCTCGAGGCCGATGCCCACCACGAGCCGCTTGTCGCCGCGCACGACGCAATTCTCGACGTCGTGCAGCTGCACGTCGCCATGGCATTCGTTGCCGTCGCCATCCTTTTCGGCGCGATCCCAGAGCGCATCCCACGAGCCGATGTCCGACCAGCGGAAACCCGCGGGCACCATCGCCGCTTTTTGCGTGCGCTCGAACACCGCGTGGTCGACCGAGATCGACTTGCACGCTTCGAAGGCCGCCTTGGCGATCTGGCGCTCGGCGCCGGAGGCGCAGGCGTCGGCCACCGCGCGGCAGGCCGCGGCGAGCTCGGGCTCGAGGCGTTCCAGCTCTTCCAGGTAGGCGCGCGCTCCCATGAGGAACATGCCGCTGTTCCAGTAATGGCGGCCCGTTTCGAGGAGGCGCGTGGCGATTTCCAGCTCGGGTTTTTCCACGAAGGCGGCGACGCGGAAGCAGCCAAGGGCGCTGGCGAGGTCGTCGCCGCGCTCGATGTAGCCGTAGCCGGTCTCGGGCCAGCGGGGCGTGACGCCGAACACTACCAGGTCCCCTTGCGCCGCGGCCGCTTCCCCGGCGGCGACGGCCGCGGCGAATTGCGCCTCGTCGGGGATGTCGTGGTCCGCGGCCAGCACCAGCATGGTCGCGTCGGGATCCTGCCGCAGCAGGTCGTATGCGACCACGGCGACCGCGGGCGCGGTGCTGCGGCCGCACGGCTCGAGGAAGGTGGCCCGCAGGCTCCGGCCGGCTTCGCGCGCCTGGTCGCTCACGAGGAAGCGATGCTCGGCGCTCGCCACGATGGTGGCCGGCTGCACGCCGCCCACGCTCTGCAGCCGCGCAAGCGTGGCCTGGAAGGGACTCTTGCCGCCGAGCAGGGGAAGGAACTGCTTCGGGTGCGATTCGCGCGACAGGGGCCAGAGGCGGGTGCCGCTGCCGCCGGCGAGGATGACGGGATGGAGTGTCATGGGATCAGTAAGCGGTGTCGGGGCGTTTGAACACGACGAAGATCGTCTTCCAGATGATCTGCAGGTCGAGGCGCAGGGACCAGTGGCGCAGGTAGTCGAGGTCGTACTCGATGCGCGCCTTCATCTTCTCCACCGTCTCGGTCTCGCCGCGCAGGCCGTTCACCTGCGCCCAGCCGGTGATGCCCGGCTTCACCTTGTGGCGGATCATGTAGCTCTTGATGAGCTTGCGGTACATCTCGTTGTGCGCCACCGCGTGGGGGCGCGGGCCGACGATGCTCATGCGTCCCTGCAGGACGTTCACGAACTGCGGCAGCTCGTCGAGCGAAGTGCGGCGGATGAAGGCGCCGAAGCGGGTCACGCGAGGATCGTCGCGAGTGGCCTGCTTCACCACCGGGCCGTCCTCGGTCACGCGCATGGAGCGGAATTTGTAGACGGTGATCTCGCGGCCATCCAGCCCGTAGCGGCGCTGGCGGAAGAGGGCGGGGCCGGGCGACGACATCTTCACGCCGATGGCCACGGCGAGGAGCAGCGGCGAGATCAGGACCAGGATCAGCGAGGCGAGGACGATGTCGCTGATGCGCTTCACCAGGCCGTTCACGCCATAGAACGGGGTCTCGCACACCGCGAGCACCGGGATGCCGCCGATGGTGTCCATGCGCGCCTGGATCAGGTCGAACAGGAAGATATCCGGGGCGAAGTAGACCGACGCGGTGGTGTCGCAGAGCTGGTCGAGGAGCTTGGTGATGCGCGGCTGCGAGGCCATGGGCAGCGCGAGGTAGATCATGTCGACGTGGTGGGTCTTCACGTAATCGGCGAGCTGCTCGACGGTGCCGAGCAGCTTGTCGGCCGGCAGGTCCTTCAGCCGCTCGGGGGAGCGGTCATCGAAGAAGCCGGCGACCTGCACTCCCAGGTAAGGCGTACCGGCCACTCGCTCCGCGAGCTTGCGCCCAAGACTGCCGGCGCCGGCCACCACGGCCACGCGCTTCACGCCTTCGGCGGCCATGATCCGCGGCAGGATCACCGGGGCCAGCATGTGCGCGGAGAACAGCACCATCGGCGTCATCGCGACCCAGACCACCAGCACGCGCTCGTCGAATGAACCTACGGTGCGGGTCGCCCATCCCAGCATGAGGAGCAGCCCCACCATCAATATCCACCCGGTCAGGACGTCCCGGGCGATGGCCCCGGCGCTGGTCCCGCGGGGTGCGTGGCCGGGGAAGGTGAGGGAAAAGACCAGCAGCGAAAGGATGATGTACGGGCCGGCGAAGGCCACGTTGAAATAGGCGGCCGCCATGCCGAGGGTGCCGATGGAGACGAGCGGCTCCAACATCATCCGCACCAGCACGGCGAGGGTGATGGGGCCCTGGGTAAGCTTCAGTTGGGTGTCTTGCGTAGCGATCAAGTCGGTGCTCCGGAATATCCTGGCGACGGGCGGTGCTTGCCCGACATGGACTACCGTAGCGTCGATTTGCGACTACAAGAGGTTTGGCGTCTGGTTCCAAGGGACTAGACCCCCCGCTGGGGGGCAGGTTTTTAAGAGTTCATAGGGATTTAACAATCCTTCGGCACACTGCGGTCCATGAGACTCGTACACCGACAACCTGAGCCCCGGCCGCCGCGCGGACCCCTCCCCGAGGGGGCACTCGACGGCGATACCCAACTCCCCGATATCGCCGCGAACGAGGGCGCACCGGCACGCCTGAACGACTCGGAAAGAGAGTCGTTGCTGTTGAATATCGATGTCTCGTTGCGAGTGCACACCCGACCCCAGCTCTTCAGCTGGGTGCAGGGCGCATTGCAAAGCATGATTCCCCACGAGGTGCTGATCTGCGGGCTGCAGGAAAGCCGGCAGGGCGCCATGCGCGTCGACAGCTTCACCACGGCGCCGGTCGATTGCGCCAAGCTGAACGAGCTCTTCCAGCAGGACACGTCCCTCGTCCCGCACCTGATCAAGCTGTGGGAGGAAAACCGCTGCCAGGCCATCACCTGCGAAACGGAGCGCGGGCCTTTCGCCAGCGGCGCCCTCGCACGCGAGCTGCTTCGCCTCGGCGTCTCCACGGTCCTTGCGCACGGCACCCACGACGCGAGCGGCAACATGACCAGCTTCTTCGTCTTCGCGGGCCGTCCCGGCGCGCTGGGCGGAAAGCAAACCTACCTCGCCGACCTGGCCGTCCCCTACCTGCACGCCGCCTGGGTGCGCAGCCAGGTGACCTGGCCGCTCGACCGCGCGGGCGCCAACAAGCCCGCGAAGACCGGCCTCCTCACGCCGCGCGAGCAGCAGATCCTGCAGTGGATCTACCACGGCAAGAGCAACATCGAGATCGGCATGATCCTGGAGATCAGCCCGCTCACCGTGAAGAACCACGTGCAGAAGACCTTGCGGAAGCTGAACGTGCTCAATCGCACGCAAGCCGTCGGCAAGGCACTCGCGCTGCGGATCGTCAACCCTTAGGACGCGGAGCCGATTTCCGCCGATCGCCTCAGCGATCTGCCGCTCGAAAACCGGGGCTTGTCCCCGGTTTTCGCGCGTGCCGCGCCGTTCGCGCTTTTCATCCTTTTCATCGCGTTGCAGCCGGTGCTCGGGCCGCATGTGGACGAGCGCTGGCTGGTGGTCGCGCGCGGGCTGGTGGTGGGGGCTCTGCTCTTGCTTCTCTGGCCTCGCTACACCGAGCTACTCCGTCGTTCCCGCGTAGGCGGGAACCCAGCCGAAGCGCCTGAGCGTATGGCCTGGATTCCCGCGTCCGCGGGAATGACGATTCTCTCCATCGCAGTTGGCGTCGCCGTTTTCTTCGCCTGGGTCAACCTCGACCAAAGCTGGAATTCATTCGAGATGGGGAAGGGCTTCGTGCCGCTGCGTGGCGATGGCGCGCTCGACATCCCGCTCGTGGCGCTGCGGATCCTGGGCATCGCGCTGGTGGTGCCGGTCATGGAGGAGCTCTTCTGGCGCTCGCTGGTGATGCGCTGGATCGATCACCGCGATTTCCTCGCCGTGGATCCGCGGCGAGCGAGCCTCATCGCTTTTGCGCTATCCTCCGCGCTATTCGCCCTCGAGCATTCGCAGTGGCTCGCGGGACTCCTCGCCGGCGCCGCATACGCGTGGCTGTATATGCGCAGCGGCAATATCTGGATACCCATCATCTCCCATGCAACCACCAATGGCATCCTCGCAACCTGGATCGTGGCAACGGGCAGCTGGCGCTTCTGGTAGCGCGCTGGCAGCGCTGCTGCTGCTCGCAGCGCAGCCGGCCGCGGCTTTCTGGAACGACCGCATCGAGGTGTTCGCCTCGGAGACGGTCACGTGGGACAGCAACGTGTTCCGCATTTCCGATCGCGTCGATCCGCAGGGCGTGATCGGCTCGGGCTCGCGTTCGGACCGCATCCTCGTGCACACACTAGGGGCGACCCTCGACGTCCCGGTGAGCCTGCAGCGATTCCAGGCGGGCTACACCTGGTATGCGACCCGCTACGACCGCTTCGACCAGCTCGACTTCAACGGCCACACCGCGCGCGCCGACTGGCTCTGGTCACTCACGCCGCGCATCACCGGCGACCTCGGCGGAAGCGACAGCAAGGCGCTGGCGAATTTCGCCACCTTCACCGGCGCGACCCGGGACCTGGTCACGTCGCGCGAAGCGCACGCGCGCGCCAATTTCGCGCTCACGCCGAGCTGGCTGCTGCACGCCGGCGTCGTGGGCGCCGAGCGCAAGCACGACGATCCCGCGCGGCGCGTGAACGACGTGCGTTCCACCACCGCGGAGCTGCGCATGTCGTACGTGAGCGCGCAGGACAATCGCATCGGCGTCTCGGTGCGCCGCGAGGAGGGCAAGTCGCCCGAGGAAACCGTGGTGCAGGGCACGCTCTTCGACAACGGCTACCGGCAGAACAGCCTCGGCGTCGTGGGCCGCTACCAGGCGAGCGGCAATTCGCGCTTCGATGGCCGCATCGACTACGTGCGACGCGAATACGACCAGTTCACCGAGCGCGATTACTCGGGCCCCACGTTCCGCCTCTCGCACAACTGGACTCCCACCGGCAAGCTCACCATCGTCACCACCGCCATGCGCGAGATCGCGCCGCTGGACGATATCCAGACCACCTTCGTGCTCCTCACCGGCGTGAGCGTGAAGCCGCGCTGGGACGTGACCGACAAGATCGCGGTGCAGGGTTCGGTCGAATACAGCCGCTGGGAATACCAGGCCGGACGCACCGTCGGTACGGATTACTCACACCGGGTGCGCTCGGGTGGCATCAGCGTCGCCTATCGGCCCCTGCGGACGGTGTTGCTGCAGGCGGGAATCCTGCGCGAGGTCCGGACGTCGACCCTGGCCAACGCCGATTACGAGGTCAACGTCGCCTCGCTGGAAGCGCGCATCGGGTTCTGAGCTTCCCAGTAGTTGAAATTGGGTGGGGGTAGTCCGTTTGGACCATCCCCCGTCCCCCACCCGGGTCCTCCTCTGTCATGCGCAACCCATAAGTTATCTCCATCACAGGAGGTACTTATGAAACCCATCTATCGAGCTCTCGCAGTCGCAGTTTCCCTGGGCCTTGCCAGCGCCGCCGGCGTCGCCATGGCCGGGGACGACACCAGCAGCAAAAACCCGATTTCGCGCGGCGGCAAGGACCCCTTCCACAGCGGTCCGCTCTACGCCACCCCGCGCAGCGGCGGCGACCTGGGCGGCATCGGCCGTCCGGCCCCGCGCAGCCACGCCGCGCAGGTGACGCCGGTTCCCGAGCCGTCGCAGTGGGCCATGATGATCGCCGGCCTCGCGCTGGTCGGATTCATCGTGCGCCGCAACCGCCAGAAGTAATTCCCT
>DATLEL010000356.1:0-10714 GCA_035525255.1 Usitatibacter sp. | reverse complement strand
CTGAACGATCCCGGCTGGCTGCGCTTCATCGGCAACAAGCTGGTGCATACGCACGAAGCCGCCCTCACCTACATCGGCAAGGCACAGCGCATGTACCGCGAGAAGGGATTCGGCCTGTGGGTGGTCGAGCGGCGCGAGGATGGCGAGCCGCTCGGGCTCTGCGGCCTCATCAAGCGCGACACGCTGCACGACGTGGACCTGGGGTTCGGTTTCCTTACGCGCCACCAGGGCAAGGGCCACGCGTGGGAAGCGGCGGCGGCGGTGCTCGAATACGGGCAACGCGTGATCGGCCTCGAGCGCATCGTCGCGATCACGTCGCCGGACAACGTCGCATCATCGGGCTTGCTCGAAAAGCTCGGCTTCGCCTTCGAGCGCCGCATGGAGCTGGTGCCGGGGGACGAGGTCAAGCTGTACGCCGTGTGAGTTTGCGGCATCGCGCCAAACCGCCGCTGCGGCTTTTCCTGCAAGGCGGGTGCGGGATGTTCCGTGTTGACGCGCCCGTTTTATAGGCCTACAACCGCCATTCGGCCTTGGGCACTCGCGAAGACGAGCCCACCGCGTCCCGCAACGGGAGCACTTCATGGCGCCGCTCGCTCGCAGGTTCGCTTTCACTCGTCTTTTCATGCACCTGGTCCTGGGCTTGGCGGCCTCGCTGGTCGCGTCGACGGCTACGGCGAATACCACCGAAGCCAACGCGATGTCGAGTAGATACCCGACTTATTACTCATCCAATGGCGGCTGTGGCGTGTGCCATGGGTCTTCGGGGACTTCCCTGCCGAACGCCGCAACGCAGCCCTACGGTTTTGCATTCAAGACAGCCGTCGTCGCACGAGGCGGGCGAAATGCCACCAATGCGCCCCTCGCGCTCGCGGACATCGAGCCCCTCGATTCCGACGGCGACGGCTATCGAAACATCATCGAGATCAATTCGCTCTACAAGGCATACGATCCCGCCAGCAAGCCGACCGCGTCGGTATCGCTGTCGACTTCATCCGCGTCGAAGACCGGCGCCGCGTCGAGCACCGTGAGCTATGCAGTGACGTTGACCAACAACGGCAACATCACTGACAGCTTCACGCTCGGAGTTTCCGTCACCTCTGGACAGTCCTGGGCGCCGAGCATCGTCGGCACCGCCAGCAACGTGACGGCCGGCGGCACGGCGTCCCTCACCATCAACATCGCCATTCCGGGCGGCGCGACCACCGGCCAGTCCAGCGTCGCGACTGTCACCGCGGTGTCGCAGGCGAACACCGGTGTCGCCGCCACTCCGCTCGCCCTTACTACCAGCATCCCGGCGGTCGCGGCGGTCGCACGATACGTGAACGCGGCCAGCGGAAACAACACGTCCAACAGCTGTACCAACGTCGCGAGTCCTTGCAGAACGATCACGTATGCCATGGCGCAGGCCACGGCCGGTGCACCCGGTGATGCGATCAACGTCGCTCCGGGCACCTACAACGTGGCGCTGGGCGAAGTCTTCCCGATCGTCATCAAGTCCGGCGTGCAGCTGTTCGCGACCGGGGCCACGGCGAACACGATCGTCGATGCCGCCGGCAACAGCAGTCGCGTATTCAACGTGAGTGCCGCCAATGCCTCGACCCTGATCGAAGGGCTCACGATCACCGGCGGCCTGCACACCGCGCCCGGCGATGGCAATAACACCGGCGGCGGTGCAATGCTGATCACCAACTCGTCGCTGATCAGGATTCGCCGGAATGTGTTCACCGGAAATACCGTGCGCGGCTTCGGCGGCGTCGCGCCTTCCTTCTCGAAGGAGGCGTACGGCGGGGCCATCATGACGTCCGGGGGAAGCCCGACCATTGAAAACAATGTTTTCAGCGCCAACACGGCGTGGGGCGGGGACGGCACCAATGGAACCGTTCCAGGCGGCGACGCGGGAGGCGCGCGCGGCGGGGCGATTTCCGGCGGCGCGGCAATCGTGGTCAACAACACTTTCCACGGAAACGTGGCGAGAGGCGGTGCGGGCGGCTCGTCCAGCGGCCAGGGGGGCGCAGGCGGGCTGGCGTTCACCAGCGCGGTCGACCTCAACGGCGCTACCTTCGCCAACAATATTTTCACGAGCAACCTGACCATCGCGGGGACTGCGGGTAGCGGTTCACCCAACGGGTCCCCGGGTAACGCGATCGGCGGCGCGCTGGTGGCGAACGCCGCGGTCTCGAACACCAACAATCTTTTCTTCGGGAACACGAGCAATGGCGACACCGGCACCGCTCCGGTCTTCCTGGACCCGGCATTCCATTCGGCTCCTTCCAACCTGCGCATCCAGGTCGCATCGCCGGCCAACGGCGCGGGAACCGCGACTGGCGCGCCGTCGCGGGACTTCGACGCGAGGGTGAGGGCGAGTCCGCCGTCCATCGGCGCTTTCCAGGCGTCGGCATTGGCGGGCGGCTCCGCGCCCGATCTCGTCCTGGGGCAATCCAGCAATCCGGCCATGGGCAACGTCGGCAAGGACCTTGTCTTCACGCTCACCGTGAATAACGCGGGAACCGGCGCCGCGACCGGGGTCGCCCTGTCGAACGCGCTTCCCGCTGGAGCGACCTTCGTCTGGGCGACGTCCGGCTGCGCCAACGCTGCCGGCACCGTGACCTGCAGCGTGGGCTCCCTCGCAGCAGGGGCGAGCGTGCAGCTGAAGATCGTCGTGCGTGCGACATCGGCCGGCGTCGCGACCAACACCGCCTCGGTCACCGCGTCGCAGTCGGATGCGTCCGCAGGCAATAACACCAGCAGCCTTGGCGTCACCATCAACTCCACCCCGGCGGCCACCGCGATAAACCGTTATCGGCTGTACAGCGATGTCACCAAGGAGCACCACTTCACGACGGACCTGAACGAGTACAACGTGCTGGGAACCTACGTCGGCACCTGGGTGCAGGAAGGGACGGTGGGCAAAGTTCTCAACAATCCCGGAGCCTTCAACGCGGTCACCGCAACCCCGTACTACCGGCTGTACAACACCGCGAGCCAATGGCACCACTGGACCACCGACGCCAACGAGTACTACACGCTGGTGCAGTTCCCGGGATGGAATGGCGAGGGAGTGGACGGCTACATCCTGCCGACGTCCACCGCGGGCGCGATCCAGCTCTATCGCCTCAACTATCCGGCGCTCGGCGCGCTGCACCACTGGACCATCGACGCGAACGAGTACAACACGCTCATCACCCCTGCTTACGGATGGGTGGGCGAGGGCGGCTCCGGGTTCGTCATCCAGTAACCCGGGGAGACCGCGCGCCGTCCTCGACCAGCGCGCGGTCCACCCAGTGGGCGGTGAGCTTTTCCTGGAGCGAGTTCTGCCCCAGGCGTGCGCGGAGCCCGGGGAAGTCCACGGCGTCCAGGGGCTGGTCCTGGTTGAAGCACGAGAACACGTAGCGCGTCTTGCCGGTCGCAGGATCGACCTGCGGCTGCAGACACTGCGCGCAAATCTCCTTCATCATGCATTGCATCGGCGAGTTGATGGAGCCGATCGCCACGTGGGCGCGCTTCACGTAGGGTGCGAGGCTGCCGTGCCGCGCACGCGCCACCGCGGCCATCATGCCGTCGGAGCCGATGGCGACGATGCGGTCCGCATCGGGCAGCTTCACCTGCGCCGCACCGAGCGCGCCGCTCGCGTGGGCCGCCATCGCCTCGACGATGTTGCCCACGAACGACTTGTCCTGCGGCCGCGTCGGCGTGAACCCCGGGGACTCGTCGCAGCACCAGATCACCTCGTCCGCTGCGGCCTCGATCTCGCCCACCTTGTAACGGTCGCGGATCTTCTTGTAGCCGGCGAAATAAAGCACGCGCGAGCCGGCGGCGCGCAGCGCGGCACCGATGGAGAACAGCACGGCGTTGCCGAGGCCGCCGCCGACCAGCGCCACCGTCTCGCCGCCGGGAGTCTCCGTCGCGGTGCCGGTGGGTCCCATCAGCACCACGGGCTCGCCGGGCGCGAGCGCCGCGCAAAGATCGCTCGATCCGCCCATCTCCAGCACGATGGTGGAGACCAGGCCTTGCTCGCGGTCTACCCAGGCGCCGGTAAGCGCGAGACCTTCCATCGCGAGCGCGGTGCCGCCGGGTCGCGACGCGTGGGCCTCGAAGTTTTGCAAACGGTAGAACTGGCCGGGGAGGAACTTGCGCGCGGCCCGCGGCGCTTTCACCACGACTTCGACGATCTGGGGGGTGAGCCGCTCCACCTTGTGCACGGTGGCTCGCAGGTCCGTGTTCAGGGCATCGATGAAAGTCGCGCAGTCCGCGAGGGAGCGGGCGGGGCGCGACTCGAGCACGCGGCTCACCACGGGATAGCCTTGCTTGGCCGAGCCCATGGCCTTCACCACGTTGCCCGCGAACGACGGGTGCAGGTCGCCGAAGAAGCTCATCGCGCGGCCATCGGCCTCGCGCGACAGCAGCACGCGCACCTGCTGCGGCTTCGCGGAGCGCTCGGGCGTGACCGGATGGCCGCTCTCGTCCACGGCGCGGAAGTATCGACCGTCGAGGACGAAGTGCGCCGGATCTTCGCGCGACAGAACCGTGTTGGGCTGCGTCCCCGCGGCGATCAACAGAGTGCGTGCGGGCATCTCCACGTCGCGCTCGGACTCGACCCCGGCGGGATCGAGCAGCTTGGCGCGCGCGACCAGCGATCGCACGTGGCCGAACTGATCCACTTCCACGCGCGCTGGCGTGAGGTTTTCGGCGAAGCGGATGCCTTCCTCCAGCGCCTTCTCCACTTCCTCGTGGTTGAGCGTGTACGACGGGCTGTCGATGAGGCGCTTGCGGTAGGCGATGGTGGAGCCGCCCCAGGACTGCAGCAACTCGAGGATTCGCGGTGCGCGCGCCTGTTGGGCGGCGGCTTCGCGTTCCGCGCGGATCGCCAGCGCGTGCGCGAGGAATTCCTCGGCCACCTCGGTCTCCTCGTCGTTCCAGGCGTTGCGCACCGCGCCGGGGCTGCGCTCCCGGGCGAGCTGCTCGTAGCGCGCGAGGAATTTTTCCACCTGCACCGGGTAATACGCGAGGGACTCGGTCGCCGTGTCGATGGCGGTGAGGCCGCCGCCGACCACCACGATCGGCAGGCGCACCTGCAGGTTCGCGATCGAGTCCTCGCGCGCCGCGCCCGTGAGCTGCAGGCCCATCAGGAAATCCGATGCGGTGCGCACGCCGCGCGCGAGCCCCTGGGGCATGTCGAGCACCGTAGGCTTGCCGGCGCCCGCGGCGAGCGCCACGTGGTCGAAGCCGAGCGCGAATGCGTCTTCCGCCGTGAGCGTGCCGCCGAAGCGGACGCCGCCGAAGAGCGCGAAGTGCTCGCGCCGCTCGACCAGCAGCCGCGCCATCTTGAGGAAGTTCTTGTCCCAGCGAACGGTGATCCCGTATTCGGCCACACCACCGAAGCCTGCCATCGTCCGCGACTCCAGCGGCTCGCGAAGCTCGTCCACGTCGGCGATGGGCCGGAACGGCACGCGCATGCCGCTCGCGGCCTCCACGCCGCTCACATCGGCCGCGAGCGGCTCGATCTTGAGGCCGTCGATGCCAACCACGACGTGGCCATCGTTCATCAAGTGGTGCGCGAGGGTGAAGCCTGCGGGCCCCATGCCCACCACCAGCACGCGCTTGCCGGTGAACGGGCGCGGCAGCGGGCGGCGCAGGTTGAGCGGGTTCCAGCGCGTGAGCAGCGAGTAGATCTCGAACCCCCACGGCAGCTCGAGGATGTCCTTCAGGGTGCGCGTCTCGGCCTGCGGGATGTTGACCGGGTCCTGGCGCTGGTAGATGCACGACTTCATGCAGTCGTTGCAGATGCGGTGCCCGGTCGAGCAGACCGTGGGATTGTCGATCACGATCATGGCGAGCGCGCCCACCGCCCAGCCTTCGGTCTTGAGCTTGTGGAATTCGGAGATGCGCTCCTCCAGCGGGCAGCCGGCCAACGGCACGCCGAAGGGACTTTTCTTGAAGGTGATCGGAGCGTCGGGGGCGACCGGTTTCTCCCGCATTCCCTTGGAGCACGAGTCCTTGGCCTGCTCGTGGCACCAGATGCAATAGTTGGCTTCGTCGAGCGCCCCCGCGAGATTGGTCCCGGGGTCGGTCAGGGCAAAGCCCTCGCGCCGCCGGATGTGGTGCAATGTGTGGACCGTGTAACCGCGTGTCGTATCGACCACCGTCTTCACGAGATGCATCGGATCCACGCGCTGCGGCGGACGGAACAGCACGCCCCCGCGATAGCGGCGCCGCCCTTCGACGGTATGTGCGGCCCAGGCCGCGAAGCGCTCGGCAAGGGCGAGATCCTCCGCATGCGCGGGCTCGTCCGCCACCCATTCCAGCACGCGCTCGGCGAACGCCAGTTCGTCGAACGCGCCGCCGATGCGTGCCGCGACCGCGCTTTCCAGCGCGGGGCCATCGAGCGTTTCCGCTTCGTCCGCCTTCACCTTGAGCATCGCGCGGCGCTGCACGAACTTGCGCTTGACGCGGAAGAGTGGCGCCAGGCGGTGATGGCTGTCGTGCAGGTCCTCCCATGCCTCCTCGATATCGAACAGCCGGGCGATGAAGCGGTCGACATGCGGCGCAGCCGCCATCAGCAGGTCGGCTTCGGCCTTGTAGTCCAGTAACGACGGATTTTGGCGAGCGGCAGCGAAACGCTCGAGCAGCGCCGCGTCGGCCTCGCGCAGCCACGCGAGGAACGCCTCATCCAGGCGCTCCAGGCCGGACTGGCGATAGAGATCGGGGAATTCGAGGCCGAACGCGAGGCGAAGGGACTTCGGGAGGGCAGACACTCTCCAATTTTATCGGATGAACCGCGGGGCCCGCCAACCGCCCGGCGCATCCGGCGCGGGCAACGGACCGTAACAGGGGAGAGCACCGAGGCTTTGCTATCATTCATCAAGCACTTCTGCACGCAAATCACCCCCTGGAGACTGAACATGGACCGTCGCGATTTCCTGCGTATTTCCGGCATGGCGCCGCTCGGCTACGCGCTCTCGACCCCCCTCGCCACCGCCTTCGCCCAAGCGGTCGCGCCGGGCGATCGCTGGAAGATCTACGAGGTCACGCATCGCGTCGAGGTGCTGAAGCCCTCGGGCGCCACGCGTATCTGGCTGCCGACGCCGCTCACCGACGACACGCCGTACCACAAGTCCCTGGGCAGCACGTGGAACGCGGAGGGCGGCAGCGCGGCTTTCTCCGAGGATCCAAAATACGGCGCGGGCATCGTCTCGGCCGAGTTTCCCGCGGGCGCGCGCCCGGTCCTCACCATGACGAGCCGCTTCGCCACGCGCGACGTCGCGGTGGACCTCTCGCGCCCCGGCAACGCGCCCGCGGAAGATCGCGCCGAGCTTCGCAAGTACACGGCGGCTACTGAGCTCATGCCGACCGACGGCATCGTGAAGAAGACCTCGTCGGAGATCGTGCGTGGCAAGCGCGGCGACCTGGAGAAGGCGCGGGCGATCTACGACTGGGTGGTCGACAACACGGCCCGCGATCCCAAGACGCGCGGCTGCGGCACCGGCGACATCAAGTTCATGCTCGAGAACAATGCGTTGAGCGGCAAGTGCGCGGACCTGAATGCGCTCTACGTAGCCCTGATGCGTGCCGAGGGGATTCCGGCGCGCGACGTCTACGGCATCCGCGTGGCGGGCTCGGCGCTCGGCTACAACAGCCTCGGGCGCACCGGCGGCGACATCACCAAAGCGCAGCATTGCCGCGCGGAGTTCTACCTGCCCACCCACGGCTGGGTGCCCGTCGATCCCGCGGACGTGCGCAAGGTGATCCTCGAGGAGGGCGGCGGCAAGGCCCCGAACGATCCGATGGTGCTCGCCGCGAGGAAGCGCCTCTTCGGCTCGTGGGAGATGAACTGGCTCGCCTACAACTACGCGCACGACGTGGCACTGCCTGGGTCCACGCGCGGCAAGGTGCCGTTCTTCATGTATCCGCAGAGCGAGACCGCCGAGGGCCGCCTGGACAGCCTCGATCCGGACAACTTCAAGTACACCATCAGCGCCAAGGAAGTGGCCTGAGCATTGCGCACGCCGCGATGACTCTTGCGCGCGGCGCAGTGTCCGCGGCGCTGGCGTGCGTGGCTGTACCCGTGGCCGCCAGCGTCATCAAGCCGTGGACCGGGAAGGAGACGCCGCCGCTGATGCGGCCCGACCTGTCCGGCAAGGTGGTGGACCTGAAGGAGCTCCGCGGCAAGGTGGTGGTGCTCAACTTCTGGGCCACGTGGTGCGAGCCGTGCATGGCCGAGATGCCGTCGCTCGAGCGCCTGCGCAGCCGCTTCCAGGGGCGGCCGCTGGAGGTCCTGACGGTGAACTACGGCGAGGGCACGCCGAGGATCCGCGACTACCTCGCGAAGCAGAAAATTTCGTTGCCGGTGCTGCTGGATCCGGACAAGGAAGCCGCGACCGCTTGGCGCGCAGGCGGGCTGCCGATCACGTTCCTCATCGACGCGCGCGGCCGGGTGCGGCACTACGCGTTCGGGGAGCGTGACTGGAGCGACGAGGAGACCGTGAAGCTGGTGGAGAACATGCTCGGCGGCGGCGGCGATGCCCGACGGTAAACCCATCCAGTACCGCATCGTCGATCGCTCGCCGGGAGCCGACGCGGGCGAGCGCGAGCGGGTCGTCGCGTCCCTGCTGGCTTCGCCGGCCGTGATCGCGCCCAAGTACTTCTACGATGACCTGGGTTGCGCGCTCTACGGCGCCATCTGCCGCCTGCCGGAGTACTACCCTACGCGCACGGAGATCGCGCTCTTCCGCGAGCATCGGCAGGAGATTGCCGAAGCGGTGGGGCGCGAGAAGCAGTTCGTCGACCTTGGCGCCGGCGACTGCTGCAAGGGACAGGCGTGGCTGCCATTCCTCAGTCCCGTTCGCTACATCGCCGTGGACATCGCCGCCGCCGAACTGGAGCGCTCGCTCGCGCGGATGGCGCCCGACTTTCCCGAGGTGGAGATGGTGGGCGTGGTGGCGGATTTCTCGCTCGGCTTGCCGCTCGAGGGCATCCTCGATCACCGCAGTGCCACGTTCTTCTATCCCGGCTCGAGCATCGGCAACTTCAATCCCGCCGAGGCGGTCGTGTTCCTGGAGCGCATCCGCGCGCACTGCGCGACGCGCCCGGGTAGCGGCCTGCTGGTCGGCGTCGACGGCAAGAAGGAGAAGGCACGGCTCGACGCCGCCTACGACGATGCGCTCGGCGTGACCGCGGCTTTCAACCGCAACGCGCTGCTGCACCTGAACAGCCGTTTCGGTTTCGACTTCCGCCTCGATCGTTTCGAGCATCGCGGCTTCTACAACGAAGCCGAAGGCCGCATCGAGATGCACCTGGAAGCGATCGAGGACCAGGCGGTCGCGCTCGGTACCGCGGTGCGCCGCTTCGCCCGTGGCGAGCGAATCCATACCGAGAACTCGTACAAGTATGGCGCCGCGGAGTTCGAATCGCTGCTGCGCGCGGCCGGCTTCTCCTCGGTGCGCCACTGGTCGAGCCCCGACCAGGGCTATTTCGTCTTCTACGCCTGCTGACCCAGGCCGGCGCGCACGCGCCCGGTCGCGACGTAGTGCTGCGTGAAGGGACCGGTCTCGACCTTGAAGTCGTCGAGGTATTCGGCCAGCAGCGACCACGGGGCATCGAACGAATCGAAATTGGTGATATAGGCGCGATGGCTCCAGCGCAGGTACCAGTTCGCCGGGAAAAGCCACGGCGCATACAGCTTGGTGCTGGTGGAGGCGACGCGGGCGCCGGGCTTGGCCTGGCGCAGGATGTTGTCCAGCGCCGCACGCGAGCGGATCACGTCGTGGGTGTAGCTGAAGAGCACCGCGTCCACGCGCGCGGGCAGCACCACGCGCTCCGCATCGGCGCATACCAACGCGACCGGGACGCGTGAGGGGCGTTGGCGCGCGATCGCCAGCATCTCCTCGGAAGCGTCGAAGCCGATGACGCGGCCATGGGGTGCTACCGCGGTGGCCAGGGCGTCGATGCTCCAGCCGGTGCCGCAACCCGCGTCGAGGACGATGTCGCCGGGGCGCAGTCCGAGGCTCGCGATGGCGCGTGCGCGGATGGCGTCGATGCGCCGCGTGAAGTGGTCGTAGCGCGGCGCGAGCTCGCGGTAGTGCGCGACCGCGCGGTCGAGATCCGCGCCGGGCATCAGGCGTCGCGGGCGAGTCGCAGGCCCGAGAACTGCCAGCGAGCCTCGGCCGGAAAGAAATTGCGATAGGTGGGACGGATGTGCGCGGCGGGGGTGGCGCATGAGCCGCCGCGCAACACGTACTGGTTGCTCATGAACTTGCCGTTGTATTCGCCCACCGCGCCCGGCGCGGGCCGGAAGCCGGGGTAGGGCGCGTAGTCGCTGCGCGTCCATTCCCATACATCCCCGAACGCCTGCGCCAGCGCGCCCTGCGGTGGGTCTTCGCGCAGCGCGAGCGGGTGCAGCGCGCCGCTTTCGAGGAAGTTGCCTTCGATGGGCGAATACGCGGCAGCGATCTCCCATTCGGCTTCCGTCGGCAGCCGCGCGCCGGCCCAGCGGGCGTAGGCGTCGGCTTCGAAGAAGCTCAGGTGGCAGGCGGGAGTGTTAGGCTCGACCGGCACCATGCCGTGAAGCGTGAAGGCTTGCCACGCGCCATCGATGCGCTCCCAGTATTGCGGAGCTTCCCAACCGCGGGCGTTGACCAGGTCCCACCCCGCCGACAGCCAGAGGTCCGGCCGCGTGTAGCCGCCGTCGGCGATGAAGGCGAGGAAATCGCCGTTGCTC
>DATLEL010000345.1:0-3447 GCA_035525255.1 Usitatibacter sp. | reverse complement strand
CGCGCACGACCGGTCTTGATGTCGTCCGGCTTGGTGCCGCCCACCAAAGGCGCGAACACTTCGTTCGATTCACCGAACGTGCCATGGCATCCGGCGCACTTGGTATCCCAGACCACCTGGCCCTGCGCGACGCTGCCAGATCCCGCGGGCAGTCCCTTGAAGTCCGGCCGCACATCGATGTCCCATGCGGCAATCTCGGCTGGCGTCGCGGCGCGGCCGATGCCTGGGTACTGCGCCACCGCTGGCACGACGAAGAGGCTCGCGGCGATTGCCACGACGATGCTCGTCGCCCCGGGCGCCGCAACGCGGCAATGGACCGGGGCCCAAGTTTGCCTAGTAAACCTGCACATTCCCCACCTCCCCGCCCTGCCCCACCCGCCACGACTGGATCGCGTTGTTGTGGTAGATCGACCGCACTCCCCGCACCGCGCGCAGCTGGTTGATCTTCGGCTGCACGTAGCCGGTGTCGTCCATGGCGCGCGACTGCAGCACCGCGGGCGCGCCGTCCCAGGTCCAGTCGATGTTGAAGCGCGTGAGGCATTTCGGCAGCACCGGGTTTTCCAGCCGCGCGGTGCGCCAGTTGCGCCCGCCGTCGAACGAGACGTCCACGCGCTTCACCCTGCCGCGGCCCGACCACGCGAGGCCGGTCACGTTGTAGAAGCCGCGATCGAGCAGCGTCTGGCCGCCTGAAGGCGAGGTGATCACCGATTTGCATTCCTGGATCGACGTGTACTGGCGATGGGTGCCGTCGGGCATCAGGTCGACGTAATGCAGGGTCTCGTCCTTGGTGGACCAGGGCTGGTCGCCGACCTCCAGGCGCCGCAGCCACTTCACCCACGAAACCCCCTGGATGCCCGGGGCGACAAGGCGCAGCGGATAGCCGTTTTCGGGACGCAGCATCTCGCCGTTCATCGCCCACGCGACCATCACGTCGTCCAGCGCGCGCTCCATGGCGATGGTGCGCGTGAGGCTCGAGCCGTCGGCGCCCTCGGCGAGCACGAACTTGCCGCCCTTGCGATCGAAGCCGCAGTCGTCGAGCAGGGTCGAGAGCTTTACGCCGGTGAATTCGCAGCACGACAGCATGCCGTGGGTGTACTGGACCGTGGGGACCGCCACGTTGCCCCATTCCATGCCGGTATTGGCGCCGCATTCGATGAAGTGCATGCGCGAGACCGCGGGGAGCCGCATCAGGTCGTCCATCGTGTAGACCTTGGCCTGCTTCACCATCCCCATCACCATGAGGCGATGCTGGTGCGGGTCGATGTCCCACCAGCCGGAATGATGCCGCTCGAAGTGCAGGCCGTTGGGCGTGACGATTCCGAAGAGGCCCTGCAGCGGCGCGAACGAGACCGAGGACTGGCCCACGCGCGTGAGCCCGGGGCTTTCGCGGCGCACGAGGCTCGCCTCGTGCTGAGAAGGCTGGCCATAGGGACGCGACACCACCGGCTGGCCCAGGCCCTTGCTGTGCGGCGGCAACTCGAGAATCGCGGATTCGCCTGCCTGGGAGAGGGCTGCGGAGGGGACCATTCCCGCGACCGCCGCCACGAACGCCCCGCGCAGGAAATCCCGCCGCCCGGCCTGCACATCGGCGATCTGTCCTGCGTCGAGGAAATTTTCGGGAGCGCGCTTCAGGCGGCCGATGGATGTCATCGCCCGAGTCTAGGAACGCGCATAATATTAGTCAAGCCTAATATTGACGGCGGCTGATGGACGCGCCTACAGTCGCCCCATGCCGCGCAGGAAACCCGCTTCGACGAAGGCCATCTCCGACGACATCTTCGACCTGATCGGCCGCAGCGAGAACATCAACGAGGCGAGCGCCGCCATGCAGGCGATGGCGCACCCGCTGCGCCTGAAGATCCTCTGCCTGGTCGGCAACCAGGAGCTCTCGGTGCTGGAGATCGTCGACGCCGTGGGCACCACGCAGAGCAACATCTCCCAGCACCTCGCGGTGCTGCGCGACCACGGCATCCTCCAGTCACGCAAGGATGCCAACAAGGTCTTCTATCGCATCGAGGATTCACGCGTGCTGAAGATGATCGCCCTCACCCGCGAGATTTTTTGCAGCATGTGAAACTGGTGTCCGGCACCAGCCTCACTTCCAGCGCTGCGCGGCTGCGTCGTCGCTGGCCCGCGCCTCCACCCATCTCGTGCCTTCGCTGGTGTCCTCGCGCTTCCAGAACGGCGCGCGGGTCTTGAGGTAATCCATGATGAATTCGCAGGCTTCGAACGCGTGCCCGCGGTGCGCGCTCGCGACACCCACCAGCACGATGCGATCGCCGGGCACCAGCGAGCCCACGCGGTGGATCACGACCAACCCCTGCAGGTCCCAGCGCGCATCGGCCTGGGTGCAGATGTCTTCGAGAGCCTTCTCCGTCATGCCCGGATAGTGCTCGAGGGTGAGGCCGCGCACGGAGGAGCCGTCGTTGGCATCGCGCACCAGCCCCACGAAGCTTGCGACCGCGCCCACGTCGCTGCGTCCGCGCGTGAGGGCCTCGAGCTCGGCGCCCACGTCGAAGTCCGCTTGCTGGACGCGGGCCCGCGCCATGGCTAGCCGCCGGTGACCGGCGGGAAGAAGGCGATCTCGTCGCCTGCCTTCACCGGCGTGGCGAGGTCGGCCATCTGCTGGTTCACCGCGACGCGCCATCGCTTGCCGGGCGCGAGCGCCTCCGCCGATTGCGCATCGCGCGATCGCAGGCTCTCGACGAGGAGCGAGACCGTGGGCGTGCCGTGGGCGGGGAGCGACACCTGCTCGCGCGAACGACCCAGGGACTCGCGCAGGCCGGCGAAGTAGAGCAGCGTGACCACGCTCAGCGCACCAGTCGCGCGCGGTTGAGCCCGAGGTACTGGATGATGAAGCGCGCCACCGCCTCGGGATCGTCCAGAGCGAGCTGCGGCAGGTCGGTTTGCAGGGGCTCGTCGGTGGCCACGGCAACCACGTGCTTGTCGTCGGGATGCAGCAGCGGCGTGTGGCCCGCGGCGCGATGCACCTCGACCTTGGGGATCGGCTCGCTCTTGTAGCCTTCGACGATCACCAGGTCGCACGGCGAAAGGCGTTTCAGCTGCTCCTGCAGCGTGCCCTCCTCCGCCCCGCGCAGCTCGTGCATCAGCGCCCAGCGCTTGGATGAGCTGATCAGCACTTCGGAGCACCCCGCGTGGCGGTGGCGATAGGAGTCCTTGCCCGGCTGGTCGACGTCGAACTCGTGGTGGGCGTGCTTGATGAGCGACACGCGCAGCCCTTCGCCCACCAGCACCGGAATGACCTTCTCGATGAGGGTGGTCTTGCCGCTGCCGCTGTAGCCCGCGATGCCGATGACTTTCATGGCACTGATTTTACGGCATCTCAATGAAAACAGGTCTCCTCGGAGACCTGTTCTTTCTTGCCTGGTGTCTGACACCAACGGGTGTCGGACACCTGTTTTCAGATTACTTGCGCTTCGTGCTGCG
>DATLEL010000003.1:0-13267 GCA_035525255.1 Usitatibacter sp. | reverse complement strand
TACGCCCCGAACGGCATTCCATGGGCCGACGGCTTCGTCGACTACATCAAGCTGGTCAACGAGCGCGACGGTGGCGTGAACGGCATCAAGCTCGCGTACGAGGAGTGCGAGACCGGCTACGCGACCGACCGCGGCGTCGAGTGCTACGAGCGCCTGAAGAGCAAGAAGCCCGTCGCGTTCAGCCCGCTTTCCACCGGGATCACCTACGCGCTCACGGACAAGGCGCCCGGCGACAAGGTAGTGCTGGTCACGGCCGGCTACGGCCGCGCGGATTCGGTGGACGGCTCGGTGTTCCAGTGGAACTTCCCGATGATGGGCACGTACTGGGACGGCGCCGACATCCTCATCCAGCATGTGAAGAAGAAGGGCAGCCTCAAGGGCAAGAAGATCGCGCTCGTGTACCACGACTCGCCGTACGGCAAGGAGCCGATCCCGGTGCTCGAGGAGCACGCCAAGCGCGAAGGCTTCACGCTGCTCAAGCTGCCCGTGACCCACCCCGGCGTCGAGCAGAAGGCGACCTGGCTGCAGGTGCGGCAGCAGCGGCCCGACTACGTCTTCCTGTGGGGATGGGGTGTCATGAATTCCACCGCCATCAAGGAAGCCATCGCGGTGTCGTACCCGCGCCTGCAGATGTATGGGATCTGGTGGGCCGCGGCCGAGCCGGACGTGGAGCCCGCCGAAGCGGCGTCCAAGGGCTACAACGGGCTCGCCATGGGCCACTCGGCGGAGAAGGACCGGCCCATCCACAAGGACATGGTCAAGTTCCTCTACGACAAGGGCAAGGGCACGGCGAAGAGCAAGGATGAGGTCGGCAGCGTGCTCTACAACCGCGGCATGCTTTCCGCGATGCTCACGGTGGAGGCGATCCGCAAGGCGCAGGAGAAGTACGGCAAGCGCGTGGTCACCGGCGAGGAAGTGCGCTGGGGCGCCGAGAACCTGAACATCGACACGGCGCGCGTGAAGGCGCTGGGTGTCGAAGGCATCATGCCGACGCTCAAGACCTCCTGCCGCGACCATGGCGGGGCGCATCGCGCGCGCGTGCATACCTGGGACGGCAAGCAGTGGAGCTACACCTCGGATATGTACGAGGCCAACATGCAGGTGCTGCGGCCGATGATCGACAGCTCGGCGAAGGCGTACGCCGCCGAGAAGAAGATCACCCCGGTGACCTGTTCGTAAGGAGGAGCCGGGCGTGGCGGTAGCGTTGCTGGATGTCAACGGCATCGAGGTGATCTACAACCACGTCATCCTGGTCCTGAAAGGCGTTTCGCTCGCGGTTCCCGAGGGGGGCATCGTGGCCCTCCTCGGGGCCAACGGCGCCGGCAAGAGCACCACGCTCAAGGCCATCTCCAACCTGCTGGCCGCCGAGCGCGGCGACGTGACCAAGGGGGCGATCCACCTCCGCGGCGAGCGGGTGGACAAGCTCAACCCGGCGGAGCTGGTGAAGCGCGGCGTGATCCAGGTGATGGAGGGGCGCCACTGCTTCGCCCACCTCACGGTGGAGGAGAACCTGCTCACCGGGGCGTACACACGCAAGGTGTCGCGCGCCGAGATGCGCAGCGAGCTGGAGCGCGTCTACGAATTCTTTCCCCGCCTCAAGACGCGTCGGGCGTCGCAGGCCGGATACACCTCCGGTGGCGAGCAGCAGATGACCGCCATCGGCCGCGCGCTCATGGGCCGTCCCTCGATGATCCTGCTGGACGAGCCTTCCATGGGACTCGCGCCCCAGATCGTGGAGGAGATCTTCCAGATCGTGAAGGACCTGAACGCGAAGGAGCGGGTGAGCTTCCTCCTCGCGGAGCAGAACACCATGGTGGCGCTGCGCTTCGCCGATTTCGGCTACATCCTCGAGAATGGCCGCGTGGTGATGGAGGGGACCGCGGAACACCTCTCCGAGAACGAGGACGTGAAGGAGTTCTACCTCGGCATCTCCAGCGGCGGCCGCAAGAGCTTCAAGGACACCAAGCACTACCGCCGCCGCAAGCGCTGGCTCGCCTGATGCCCGAGTTTTTCGACGCCCTCGAGCACCGCGAGCCGGCCGAGCGCGAGCGCGTCCTCATGGAGCGCCTGGCGGGACAGGTCGCCTTCGCGCGCGCCAACAGCGCGTACTACGCCCGAACCCTGGCGACGATCGATCCGGCGACGATCGGCAGCCGCGCCGCGCTGGCCACGCTCCCACTCACGCGCAAGTCCGAGCTCACCGAGCTGCAGCGGGCCTCGATGCCCTTCGGCGGGCTCAATGCGACGCCGCCATCCCGCCTTGCGCGCATCTTCGTGTCCCCGGGGCCGATCTACGACCCCGAGGGCCGGCGCCCGGATTACTGGCACGCGGCACGCACGCTCTTCGCCGCGGGCTTCCGTCCCGGCGACGTGGCGCTCAACTGCTTCTCGTACCACCTCACGCCCGCGGGGAGCATGTTCGAGACCGGCCTGCACCACCTCGGCTGCGCGGTGATCCCCGGCGGAGTGGGCCAGACCGAGCTGCAGGCGCGTGCGGTGGCGGACCTGCAGCCGTCGGGCTACGTGGGCACGCCGTCGTTCCTCAAGCTGATCCTGGAAAAGTGCGACGAGCTGGCGCTTTCCTCCTCCTCGCTGGTGCGCGCGCTCGTCTCGGGCGAAGCGTTCCTGCCGCCGGTGCGGGAGTTCATGAAGGCGCGCGGCATCGAATGCTTCCAGGCCTATGGCACCGCGGACGTGGGAATGATCGCGTACGAGACCCGTGGACGCGAAGGCCTGGTGGTGAACGAGGAGATGATCGTGGAGATCGTGCGCCCGGGCACAGGCGATCCGGTGGCCGAGGGCGAGGTGGGCGAGGTGGTGGTGACGACCTTCGGCGCCGACTACCCGCTGCTGCGCTTCGCGACCGGCGACCTGTCCGCGATCCTCGCGGGCCGCAGCCCGTGCGGCCGCACCAACGCGCGCATCAAAGGCTGGATGGGGCGGGCGGACCAGGCGACCAAGGTCCGCGGCATGTTCGTGCATCCGCACCAGGTCGCGGAAGTGCTGCGCCGGCACGGGCTCGCGCGCGGCCGGCTGGTGGTCGAGAACGAGGCCGGGGAAGACCGCATGACGCTGCGCATCGACGATCGCTCGGCCGACACGGCTCCCATCGAGGCTACGCTTCGCGACGTGATGAAGGTGCGCGGCGAAGTGCGTGCCGTGGAATCCCTGCCAAACGACGGCAAGGTGATCGAGGACGCGCGAAAGTACTAGCGGCGCGGCGCCGCGGCCATTTCGTTCCGCACCGCGTCGAGCATCGGATCCTCGCCCGCGAGGTACTGCCGCCAGGTCGGCGACACGATGACATCGGGCATGGAGGACTCGACCCGCAGGCGTGAATCGCGGAACAGGAGATCGTCGAACTCGGGCCGATCCTCGCGCGCGTAGTTGTGGAAGCGATCCGCGAAATGGAGCGACAGCCCCGAGCGTGGCATCACCACGTTGCCGCCCTCCGCCCAGAATTGCAGGCGGTCTCCCATCGGCTCTCCCACCACGCGGGCGCCCGCCGCGCGCAGCTGCATCGCGTGGTAGATCCCCGCCGAGAACGTGGTGCGGCTCACCAGTGCGTAGAGCGCGATGCCACGTTCCTTCGCGTGGGCCGCCAGTTCCGCGAGGGCAGGGTGCCCGACGTACAGGTTGCCGCCGGTGTTGAAGCGCAAGTCGACGACGACCGCGCGCGCCGGGACCTTCGCCATGTCGGCGAGCATGGCGCGCGAGAATTGCGCCAGCGGCTCCCGGCCCGGCGCATTGTCCGCGCGGCTGTATTGCACGTAATAGATGCGATCGGCTTCGAGGTAGCGCGACCAGTAGCCCTGCTCGGTCTGCTGCAGGTAAGGCGGCACCCGCGTGCCGCGTGCGGCGAGTACCTGCGCCCAGCCGGCTTCCGCGCGAGGGCGGCCCGGCGCCAGGTCCCACCAGCTTTCCGTCGGGCCCGCGACCTTGCGCAGCGGCATCGGGTCCACGGTCTCGCGCCCCACGCCGCCGTCCATCGCGACGTAGTCGATCGCGAGCCGCGCATCACGACCCACGCGGCCAAGGCCGATGAGGATCTCGGGGGACGTCATGGAATAAGTGCTCATGTATTCGCGCCACGTCTCGGTTCCCGCGAAAAGCGGCGCCACCTGGCGGCGCAGCTCCTCGACCGGCACGCCCGCCATGCGCGTCACGCGGGCGCCGAGCAACTTCTCGAGGCCGGGTAACACGCGAACGACACGCAGCTCGGCACCGAACCACCACAGTCGCAGCGGATAGCGCCGCAGCTCGGTGCGGTTGCGGAGGATGTAGAGACGCGTGTGCGGATTGTCCGCGAGGGCCACGGCACGAGCCAGGCGCACCACGATTTCTTCCTCGCTCACGCGGCCGAGCATGGCTTCCAGGGCGGTGATCTCGTCGCGGTAGCGGCGTCGCGCCTCGGGCGAGAAGCTCTTGTCGCGCTCGAGGAATTCCGTTCGCGCGACGGCGAGGTCCTCGCGCCATGCGTCGATGTCGGTGGCATGGGCGGCGGCCGCTATGGCGAGGCCGGCGATGAAGGCGAGAACACCGTGGAGTCGCATCCCCCTAGGATGCGCCCAGCGACCCCGGCGGATTCAGCGCGGGAAAGCGATCACGTGGTCCACGTCCAGCTTGATCCCGATGCGCTCGCCGATCGCGTGGTTGTGGTGTGACGGGACCAGCGAGAGCACTTCGTTGCCGTCGGCGAGCTTGAGCGTGTAGAGGAACTCCGCGCCGCGGAACGCCTTCTTCACCACCTCCGCCTTGAGCGGGCTGTCGTCGTCGTGCAGGACGTCGTCGGGCCGCAGCAGCAGCGAGACCGGCTGTCCCGGCCGGATCTCGCATCCGGGGCAGTGCCGCAGCGATCCCAGCACCGTGTGGATGCCGTCGTATTCGCCCGCGCGCGCCTCGATCAGCACGCCCTCGCCGACGAAGTCCGCGACGAAGCGCGTCGTCGGCCGGTGGTAGAGGGAGTAGGGCGGATCCCATTGCTCGATCACGCCGTCGTGCATCACGCCCACGTAATCGGACATGGCGAACGCTTCGTGCTGGTCGTGGGTCACCAGCAGCGCGGTGGTGCCGAGCGACTTGAGGATCGAGCGCACCTCGATGGACAGGCGCTCGCGCAGCTCGACGTCGAGATTGGAGAATGGCTCGTCCAGCAGCAGCAGCTGCGGGCGAGGGGCGAGGGCGCGCGCGAGTGCCACGCGCTGCATCTGCCCGCCGGACAGCTCGTGCGGATACTTGCCGCCCGCCTGCGGCATGCCCACGGCCTCGAGCAGCTCGCGCACGCGTGCCTCGCGGCCCGCCCGCTCAGCTCGCTTGAGGCCAAAGCCGACGTTCGCCGCCACGTCCAGGTGCGGGAAGAGGGCGTAGTCCTGGAAAACGAAGCCGATGCGCCGCTCCTCGGGGGGCGCGGTGTGGCCGGGGCGGCTCATGACGTGGCCATGGAGGCGGATCTCGCCTGCATCCACCGGCTCGAGGCCCGCGATGCAGCGCAGCACCGTGGTCTTGCCGCAGCCGCTGGGGCCGAGGAGGCAGCCGATCTCGCCGTCCTGGAGGCTGAAGCTCACGCCGCGCGCTACCGGGCCCTGGCCCGGATAGCTGAACTCCACGCGGTCGGTTTCGAGGGCGATCGCCATGCGGCGGAGTATAGCCCATTGACAAATGAGAATCATTCCTATTATTGTTGCGTTATCCCATCCGAGCCTCTCCCATGAAGCCCTTTCGACCGCTTGCCCTGGCTTTCGCCGCCGCCGCTTTCGCCGCCGGCGCCCAGCAACAGGAGCTCAATCTCTACACCGCGCGCCATTACCAGACCGACGAGGCGCTCTATACGGAATTCACCCAGCAGACGGGCATCAAGGTGAACCGCATCGAGGCGGGCGAGGACGCCATCATCGAGCGCATGAAGCAGGAAGGCGCGCGCAGCCCCGCCGACGTGCTGATGACGGTGGATGCCGGGCGCCTGTGGCGCGCCGAGCAGGCGGGATTGCTGCAACCGACCCGCTCCAAAGTCCTGGAGGAGCGCGTGCCGGCGGAGCTGCGCCATCCCGACGGCCTGTGGTTCGGCTTCTCGATGCGCGCGCGCCCGATCTTCTATGCCAAGGGCAAGGTGGACCCGGCGATGCTGGCCCGCTATGAAGACCTCGCCAATCCGCGCCTGAAGGGCAAGATCTGCATCCGCTCGGGCTCGGCCGTCTACAACCTGTCGCTGCTGAGCTCGATGATCGCCGCGGTCGGCCCGGAGAAGGCCGAGCAATGGGCGCGGGGCGTGGTGGCCAACATGGCGCGCGATCCCAAGGGTGGCGACACCGACCAGCTCACCGCGGTCGCCGCGGGGGAATGCGACGTGGCCGTCGCCAACACCTACTACTACGTGCGCCTGATGAAGTCCTCGAAGCCCGAGGATCGTGCCGTCGCGCAGAAGATCGGCGTGGTGTTCCCGAACCAGGGTGATCGCGGCTCGCACGTGAACATCTCGGGGGCGGGCGTGGCGAAGAATGCGCCGCACCGCGAAGCGGCGGTCAAGTTCCTCGAGTACCTCGCGAGCCCGTCGGCGCAGCGCTACTTCACCCACGGCAACAACGAGTACCCGGTGGCCCCGGGCGTGCCCGCCAACACGGAGCTGGCGTCCATCGGCGGCTTCCGCAAGGATTCCCTGAACGTCTCGCTGCTCGGCCGCAACCAGGGCGCCGCGCAGCAGATCTACGATCGCGCCGGGTGGAAATAGCGAGCAGTACTAGTTGGCGCGAGGGGCCGCTGCGATGCGGCCCCTTTTTCTTTCAGGCGCGCGCGGCGACGATCTCCGTCGCAGGAACCGTGGTTGCATCGCGGGCCACCAGGCGGCGCGAGGCGAGGATCACCGGCAGGAGCCCCACCGCCACGATGGCAAGGGACGCCGTGGAGGCCTCGGCGAGCCGCTCGTCGGCCGCGAGGTTGTACGCCTGCACCGCGAGCGTGTCGAAGTTGAAGGGCCGCATCACGAAGGTCGCGGGCAGCTCCTTCATCACGTCGACGAACACCAGCAGCGCGGCGGTGACCAGGCTCGAGCGCAGCATCGGCGCGTGCACGCGCATGAGCGTCGCGCCGGCTCCCATCCCCAGCGAACGCGCGGCATCCTCCATGTGCGGCGTGACGCGCGCGAGCCCGGCCTCGACGGATTGCAGGGCTACCGCGAGGAAGCGGATCAGGTAGGCGTACACCAGCATCGCAATGCTCCCGGTGAGCACCAGGCCGGTCGCGATGCCCGCGTCCGCCATGAGCCGGTCGACCCGCGTGACCGGGATCAGCACGCCGATGGCGATGACCGCGCCGGGAATCGCGTAGCCGAGTCCCGCGATGCGGTTGACGCCGATCGCGACACGGCTGCGCGAAACGCGCGCGCCGTAGGCGAGCAGCAGCGCGATGGCGACCGCCAGCGCGGCAGTGATCGCCGCAAGGCTCGCGGTATTGAACGCGAGGCGCACGAAACGCGTGCCGAATTGCTCATCGCCGCCACCCAGCGTGAGGCGCAGCAACAGCACGATGGGGATCGCGAACCCCGCGGCCACCGGGGCCAAGCACACCGCGAGCGGACCCAGCGCCGCGAAGCCCCGGACCTCGCGGCGCTGCCTGCGCGCCTTGCGCGAGCCGTCGGAGAAGCGCGCCCGCCTTCTTGCCCAGCGCTCGATGAGGATCACCACCGCCACGAACGCGAGCAGGATCATCGCGAGGCGCGCCGCCGAGATCGGATCTCCCATGGAAAGCCACGCGCGGAAGATGCCGGCGGTGAACGTCTGCACGCCGAAGTAGGACACGGTGCCGAAGTCCGCGAGCGTCTCCATCAACGCGAGCGCCGCCCCGGCAGCGATAGCCGGACGCGCCATGGGAAGCCGCAGGCGGAAGAACGCCGCGCGCGGCGAGAGGCCGAGGGTGCGGCCCGCCTCCGCGAGGCTCGGCGACTGCTCGAGGAAGGCCACGCGCGCAAGCAGGTACACGTAAGGGTAGAGCACGCAGATGAACATCGCCGCGGCGCCGCCGACGGAGCGGATCTCCGGGAACCAGTAATCGCCGCGGCCCCATCCGGTCGCGGTACGCAGCGCCGTCTGCACCGGCCCGCTGAACTGCAGCCAATCGGTGTAGGCATACGCCATGACGTACGCGGGCACCGCGAGCGGCAGCAGCAATGCCCACTCGAGCACGCGGCGCCCGGGGAATTCCAGCGCGGTCACGCACCACGCGCACGCCACTCCCACCACGCATACCCCTGCGAGCACCAAAGCCAGCAGCGCGAGGGTGGTGCCGATGTAGCGGGGAAGGACCGTGGCCGCCAGGTGCGCCCACCCGTCGCCGGCGGGAACGAGCACGCTCGCAGCCACGACGGCGAGGGGCAGGAGGAGCGGGATTCCCAGGCCCAGGCAGGCCAGGACCCAGGCGGGGGCGCGGGACATGGATGCAGTATAAAAGCTTTGGAATTCAATCGGATGCCTTTTGGGCGGGTCCACCCCGGCGAATGATTCGGCGGGGCCGCTGTCCGAGTTTGATATGACCCCTACCGTGGGCTACACTTACCGGCTTTTGACGGCCGGTCGGGTTCCTCCCGGGGCCGCCGGAAAAGCGACAGCAGCGAGGATCAATGGCCAGCAAAGCAAAGGTTCTGACCGAGGCGGAGCTCGTGAAGATGCCGAAGTCGGAGTACATGAACGGGGCGCAGCTCAAGTTCTTCCGCGAACGGCTGCTCGCCCTGCAGAAGGAGCTGCGCGACAACGCCGGCGCCACCACCGAGCACCTGCGTGAGCTCTCCTTCGCGCCGGACCCGGCCGACCGCGCCACCCTCGAGGAAGAGCATGCGCTGGAGCTGCGCACGCGCGACCGCGAGCGCAAGCTGCTGAAGAAAATCGACCAGGCGCTCGCCCGCATCGACGACGGCAGCTATGGCTACTGCGAGGAGACCGGGGAGCCCATCGGCATCCAGCGGCTGCTCGCGCGGCCCACCGCGACCCTGACCATCGAAGCCCAGGAACGCCGCGAGATGAAGCAGAAGCTCTACGGCGAATAAATTCGCGGGATTTCCACCTCCCCGCGGGGTACGCACGCCCTTATATAATCGTGCGATGACATTCGTTCGCAGCCGCTTTCCATGACCCACGCCGGCTCCGGCTATGCGGCGGCGGTGCAGCCGGTCGCCGCCCAGACGCAGGTCACCACCGATACACAGGGCCTCACCGCCGGCGACGTGACGATCATCGCCGCCGACGGGCCGATGGCCGCCTACCGCGCCATGCCGGCCCGCGGCGCTCGCCTGCCGATCGTGCTGGTGGTGCAGGAGATCTTCGGCGTGCACGAGCACATCAAGGACGTCGCGCGCCGCTTCGCCAAGGCGGGCTACCTCGCCGTGGCGCCGGACCTCTATGCGCGGCAGGGCGATGTCGCGAGGATGGCGAGCATCGACGAGATCCGGCCCGTGGTGGCGAAAGTGCCCGATGCCCAGGTGATGTCGGACCTCGATGCCGCGGCACACTGGGCCGCCAGCAATGGCGGTGACGCGGACAAGCTCGCCATCACCGGCTTCTGCTGGGGTGGACGCATCGTCTGGCTATACGCCGCGCACAATCCCAAGCTGAGGGCCGGAGTCGCCTGGTACGGCAAGGTTGCCGACACGCCGTCGCCGCTGCAGCCGAAGACCGCGATCGATATCGCCGCGCAGCTGAAGGCGCCGGTGCTCGGTCTCTATGGCGGCGCCGATGCCGGCATTCCCAACGAAGGCGTGGATCGCATGCGCGCGGCCCTCGCTGCCGCGGGGCAGCCCTCGCAGATCCATACCTATCCCGACACGCCGCATGGCTTCCACGCCGATTACCGGCCGTCCTTCCGCCGGGAAGCGGCCGAGGACGGCTGGCGCCGCGCGCTCGCGTGGTTCAAGCAGCACGGAGTGGCGTGAAGGAGCAGGTCACGCAGATCCGCGAGGACGTGACCGCGCAACTGCGCGAGGTTCTCCACGCGCGTGCGCTCTGCTGCGTGTTCCAGCCGATCTTCGGCTTCCGCGAGGGACGCATCATCGGTTACGAGGCGCTGGTGCGCGGCCCCGAGGGTTCGCTGATCGAGTCGCCATTCGAGCTCTTCGCCGCCGCCCACCAGGCGGGCCTGGCAGTCGAGCTCAACACGCAGTGCGCCGAGAAGATGCTGCGTGCGTTCGCGGGCAACGGCCTCGAGGGGAGCCTCTTCCTCAACATCTCGCCGCAGCTGATCATGCAGCGCGGGCTCGAGCAGGCGCGCGTGGCGCGCTTCCTCCAGAGCCTCGAGCTCGACCCCGCGCGCATCGTGATCGAGCTCACCGAGGACTATCCGACCATCGATTTCCGGCTGGTGCACGAATCGCTGATGCTCTATCGCGCGATGGGCTTCCGCGTGGCGATCGACGACCTGGGCGAGGGCTTCGCGAGCCTCCGGCTGTGGTCGGAGCTCAAGCCCGAGTTCGTCAAGGCCGACAAGCATTTCGTCACCGGCATCGCGACCGACCCGGTGAAGCTGCATTTCCTGCGCGCGATCCAGCACATCGCCGAGAACTGCGGCTCACTGGTGATCGCCGAGGGGCTGGAGAACGCCCAGGACTTTCGCGTGGCGAAGGACATCGGCATCGCCTGCGGGCAGGGGTTCTTCATCGGCCGGCCCGCCGAGAAGCCCAACACGCGCCTGCCCGGCGAAGCCGAGCTCGCTTTCGCCGATGCGCGCGTGCCGGTGGTGCCCGCCGCGCGCCTGCGTGCCGGCACCGAGCCCACGGCCCACGATTTCGTGCGCGCGGTGGACGCGGTGGTGCCGTCCACGCCGATATCCGCCGTGCTGGCGCGATTCGCGCGCGCCCCCGCCATCACCGCCATTCCCGTCATCGGCACGGCCGGCCTCGAAGGCGTGGTCTCGCGCACGCAGATCGAGCTGGTGGCCGCGAGCCCGGACGCCGAGCGCCTGTTGTCGCGCTCCTGCATCGAAGTGGCGGACGAGGCGCCGATTCGCGTCGAGTCCGAGCTCGACCTGGGGGCGCTCACCGCGTTGCTGGTGGAGTCGGACGCGCGGCACCTCGCCGACGGCTTCGTCATCATGTCGCGGGGGCGTTACCTCGGCATGGGCGTGAGCGCCGACGTGATGCGCGCGCTGCAGAATTCCCGGGTGCTGGCGGGGCGCTACACCAATCCGCTCACGCTGCTGCCCGGCCAGGTGCCGATCAACGAGCACCTCGAGCGCCTGCTGCCGAGCGCGCTCCCGTTCGCCGCGTGGTTCGTCGAGATCGACCAGATGCGCGGGCTGAACGACGGCTGTGGCTACGAGAAGGGCGACGCGCTGATCCACGGCACTGCACGGCTCCTGGAGGCCGCGTGCTCGCCCGGCATCGATTTCGTCGGGCACATTTCCGGCAGCCGCTTCGTGGTGCTGATGCAGAGCGAGGACTGGCAGCCGCGCGCGGAGCGGCTCATCGCGCAGTTCGCGGAGGTGGTGCGCGAGCACGTGCCCGCGGAGATCTTCGAGCGCGGCTACTTCACGGCGCGATCGCGCGACGGCGCCGACCGCGTGCGCCCGCTGCCGCGGCTCGCCATCGGCATCCTCCCGGTGCTGCCGGGCGTCTTCGAGTCGCGCCACGAGGTGGTGCTGGCGGCGAAGCATGCGGCGCAGCAGGCGCTGTCGCAGCCGGGCAGTGGCCTCTACGTGGACCAGCAATACGGCAACGCATACCCGCAGTCGCTGCTATTCGCACCACCTCATTGACGCCGCCACGCCTGCCAGCGCTCGCGCCCGGCGAACGCGGCGATGGAATCGGTCACCGGCAGGTCCTCGACGCGCGTGAACGTGGGCGCGAGGAGCGCCTCCAGCTCGGCGGCATGGTGCAGGGGAAAAGGCGGCCCGCGCTCGCCCTCGTCGTAGAAGAAGAATCCCGCCAGCACGCCGCCCGGCGCCACCAGCTGCGCCACGCGGCGCCCCCAGTCGGGCCACAAGCGGCGCGGCAATGCGCACAGGAACGCACGCTCGTAGACCAATGCGAACGGCGCCTCCGGCAGCGGCGCGAAGAAATCCGCATGGCGCACGCGTGCGGCGTGGGGCCCCAGCACGGCGCGCGCCGCGGCGACCGCTTGCCTGCTGAAGTCGATGCCCACCACGTCCCACCCGAGTTCCGCGAGGAAGCGCACGTCCCACGCGCTGCCGCAGCCCGGCACCAGCACGCGGCCCGGAGGGGGCGTGCGCCCGGCGAATTCGCGCAGGTGCTGCGGCACACGGCCCGCGTCCCAGGGCGCGAAGCTCGCCTGGTAGCGCAGGTCCCAGAACTCCGCGTCGGCGGGGTCGCGCTTCGGAAAAGAAGGAGTCTCCACGCCCGAATGGTAGCCTCGAACCGCTATACTGCCCGGCGCACTCCGTCGTTCATTCCATGAAGCATCTGCAGCTCCTCCCGGCCCTGTTGCTCGCGGCCTGCACTTCCGGTTCCGAAGCCCCGCGCCCGGCCTTGGCACTCGCGAGCTGCCGCCTGCCCGGCGTGGAGGCGCTGGCCCAATGCGGCACGCTCGCCGTCTGGGAAGACCGCGTCGCCAAGAGCGGGCGGCGCATCGACATCAACGTGGCGGTGGTGCCCGCGCGGCTGCGAGCCAAGGAGCGCGATCCCATCATGGTGTTCGCCGGCGGGCCCGGGCAGGGCGCGGTGTCGCTCGCCTCCCAGGTGATGCCGCTGTTCGCGCGCCTGAACGATTCGCGCGACGTGCTCTTCATCGACCAGCGCGGCACCGGGGACTCGAATCCGCTGGATTGCGACGACGACGAGGTGCAGCCCCTGCAGGCGCTGTTCGAGGACGCGCTGCCGGAGAAGCTGGTGCGCAAATGCCTCGAGCAGCTCGATGCCGACCCGCGCCAGTACGTGACCTCCATCGCGATCGAGGACCTGGAGGAGGTGCGCGCGGCGCTCGACTACCCGACGGTGAACCTGTGGGGCGGCTCGTACGGCACGCGCGCGGCACTCGAATACCTGCGCCGGCATCCCGACCGCGTGCGCAGCATGGTGCTGGACGGCGTGGCACCGCCCGACATGAAGCTGCCGCTGTCGTTCGTGGCCGATGGCGAGGCGGCACTGCAGCGCCTGCTGGAAGCGTGCGATGCGCAGGTGCTCTGCAAGAGCACCTATCCGTCGCTGCGCGTGACCATCGCGTCGCTGCGCAGCCAGCTCGCGCGCCGGCCGGCCCGGGTCTCGATCCAGGACCCGCGCACCGGCGACCGCCAGACGATCCAGGTGAACGAGAACGTCTTTCTTTCGGGCCTCTTC
>DATLEL010000335.1:0-2652 GCA_035525255.1 Usitatibacter sp. | reverse complement strand
TGCGCGTGCGGATCCTGTCGTTCCACCTTCCCGAGCAGACGCTGCACGTGATGGGGCTCACGCTGGTGGCCAACCTGGTGATGCTGCTGTTGAACCTGCTGCTGGGCGAGGACTTCCCCGGCATGGCGTTCTTCATCTCGCCGGTGTTGACGGCGCTGTGCCTGGCGCCGGTCACCTGGCTGCTGTATTCGTCCGCGGTGCGGCGTCGGCGGCGGGACGCCACGTCATGATCGTCGGCCAGGCGCTGCGCGACCAGCAGCGCGAGATCACCGTCTTCCGCAACCGGTTGATGATCGCGAGCCTCGGCATCGTGATCGCCTTCGGCCTGCTGCTTGCGCGCTTCACCTGGCTGCAGATCGTGCAGCGCGAGTACTACCACACGCTCGCCGAAGCGAACCGCATCTCGGTGGTGCCGGTCGTGCCCAACCGCGGCCTGATCCTCGACCGCAACGGTGAAGTGCTGGCGGCGAACTACTCCGCCTACACGCTCGAGATCACGCCCAGCAAGGTGCCCAACGTGGAGCGGGCCATCGACGAGCTGGCCGCGGTGATCGAGGTGAATCCCCGCGACCGCCGGCGCTTCAAGCGGCTGCAGGAGGAGAGCAAGAACTTCGAGAGCCTGCCGATCCGCACGCGGCTCACCGAGGAAGAGGTCGCGCGATTCGCCGTGAACCGTTTCCGCTTCCCCGGCTTCGAGATCAAGGCGCGGCTCTTCCGCTCCTATCCGCAGGGCGAGATCGCCTCGCACGCCATCGGCTATATCGGCCGCATCAACGACGCGGACGTGAAGCGCATCGACGAGGCCGGGCTCACCACCAACTACAAGGGCACCGACCACATCGGCAAGCTCGGCATCGAGGGCGCCTACGAGAAGGACCTCCATGGCACCACCGGCTCCGAGCAGGTGGAGATCGATGCCGGCGGCCGGGCGATCCGCGCGCTGTCGCGCAACGAGCCGGTCTCGGGCAATAACCTGGTGGTCACCCTCGACCTCAAGCTGCAGCGCATCGCGGAGGAAGCCTTCGGCGACTTCAAGGGCGCGCTGGTGGCGATCGACCCCAAGACCGGCGAGGTGCTGGCGCTGGTGTCCAAGCCCGGATTCGATCCGAACCTGTTCGTGGACGGCATCGATCCGCAGAACTGGGACCTGCTCAACAACTCGCCCGACAAGCCGCTCAACAACCGCGCGCTGCGCGGCCAGTACCCGCCGGGCTCCACCATCAAGCCGTTCATGGCGCTGGCGGCACTCGAGTACAAGAAGCGCTCGCCCGAGTTCTCCATCTCCGACCCCGGCTTCTACAGCCTGCCCGGCGTGGCGCACCGCTACCGCGACTGGAAGAAGGGCGGCCATGGCTCGGTGAACCTGCACAAGTCGATCGTGATTTCCTGCGACACCTACTACTACGGCCTGGCGACCGAGCTGGGCATCGACTTGATCCACCAGCACCTCGACAAGTTCGGCTTCGGCAAGAAGTCCGGCATCGACATCGAGGGCGAGCTGCCCGGCATCGCGCCCTCGCAGGAGTGGAAGCGCCGGCGATTCCCCAAGGACCCGAAGTGGTACGGCGGCGACACGGTGAGCGTCGGCATCGGCCAGGGCTACATGCTGACGACTCCGCTGCAGCTCGCGGCGGCGACGGCCACACTCGCCAACGGCGGCACGCCGGTGCATCCGCGCCTGCTGAAGGCGGTCGAGGATGCGCGCACCCGCGACATCCACTCGATGCTGCCGAAGATGAACGACCCGGTCGCGGTCAAGCCGGAGCACATCGCGCTGGTGCGCGCCGCGATGGTGGACGTGACCCGGCCCGGGGGCACCGCGGCCCAGGCTTCGGCCGGAGCGCCCTATACGATCGCAGGCAAGACCGGCACCGCGCAGGTGGTCGGCATGAAGCAGAACGAGACCTACAACGAGAAGCGCATGAGGCGCGAGCATTGGGACCACGCGCTGTTCGTCGCCTTCGCGCCGGCCGACGATCCGAAGCTCGCCCTCGCCGTGATGGTGGAAAACGGCCAGCACGGCGGCTCGACCGCCGCACCCATCGCGCGCCAGGTGTTCGACTATCACATCCTCGGCAAGATGCCGAAGGACAAGGCGCCCGCCATCAAGGAACCGGTGGCCGAGGACGAAGAGCATGATTAGCCGCGCCTTCGATTTCCTCTCGCGCCGCATCGACGGCCCGCTCATGGCCGCACTCGCGCTCACGCTGGCGCTGGGCGTCACCGTCGTCTATTCGGCTTCGGGCGGCGGCTCGGTCGACCGCGTGATGGGCCAGGGGCGCAATCTCGCCGTGGCCTTCGTGGCGCTGTGGATCTTCGCCCACATCCATCCGCAACTCTTGATGCGGCTGGCGCTGCCGGTCTACGTGATCGGCCTGGGGCTGCTGGTCGGCGTGGCTCTCTTCGGCGAGATCCGCAACGGCGCGCGCCGCTGGTTGAATCTCGGCATCACGGTCGTCCAGCCCTCGGAGATCATGAAGATCGCCGTCCCGCTGGTACTCGCGTGGTACTTCCACCGTCGCGAGGAGGGGCTGCGCATGCGCGACTTCGTGATCGCCGGCGTGATCCTGGCGCTGCCCGTGGGCCTCATCGTGCGGCAGCCGGACCTGGGCACCTCCCTGCTCATCTTCGCCTCGGGCTTCTTCGTGATCT
>DATLEL010000293.1:0-2905 GCA_035525255.1 Usitatibacter sp. | reverse complement strand
GGGACCAGCTTGAGCAAGTGCGCGTACGCTTCGGCCGCCTCGTCAAAGCGGCCGAGCGAGGACATGGAGCGGCCGAGCAACGCCCAGCCCTGCGCATCGTCGGGCCGCTCGCGCACCTTGCGCGCGAGGTTCTCGACCATGGCGGTGATCTGCTTCTGGTTCACGTCGCCGTTGGCGAGCCCGGCGGCGGAAATGCCGGTCGCGCCGGGGTTGCCGATGACGGCATAGAGCCCGAAGGCAAGGGCGGGAATGGCGAGGGCGAGCGCTGCCACGAGCGGCCACGGACGACGCACTTGCGCCGCTTCCGTCGTCTCTGCACCCGACAGGTCCTCTGCCGCGCGCTGCACCAGCTCATCGAGGGCTTCGGCGCGCGCATCGGCGGGGAGCGTGCCCGCGGCCACGTCGGCTTCGATCTCGCGGCGCTGCGAGCGCAGCACCTCGAGGTTCGCTTCGTTGGTGGTCGGCGCGCGTGCGGCGCGGCCGCGCAGCAGGGGGACCACGACGAACGCCATGGCCAGCGCGGTCATGAGCGTGGCCAGGATCCAGAAAACCACCATGCGGGAGGACGACCGGAGACGTGAAGGAGCGCAAATTATACCGGAGGCCCCCGCCCTTTTCGCTTGAGAAAACGCAATAAATCAGAGGGATGTGTCCGCAGTAGCAGGGATGTATACAATCGGGCGCTCCCCCCACGCAGGCGGCTCAGTTGAGGCACTACTCGATCCTCGAGTACGCGCGGTTTCGCTGGTTCAAGGCCGCCGTCGTCCTCTCCGTCGCCGCCGCCGCCGCCTACCTCTGGCACCGGCCCCCGCTCAAGCCTTATGGCGGCAGCTGGCTCGGCTATACCCTCGGCAGCATCGGCGCGGCCCTCATCCTCTGGCTCCTCTGGTATGGCGTGCGCAAGAGGCGCTACAGCTCCACCAGCGGCACGGTGCAGGGCTGGCTCTCGGCGCACGTGTACCTCGGCAGCGCACTCATCGTGGTGGTCACGCTGCATACCGGCTTCGAGCTGGGATGGAACGTGCACACGCTCGCCTACGTCCTCATGCTCCTCGTGGTGTTCAGCGGCTTCTACGGCGTGTTCGTCTACCTGCGCGTGCCGCGCCTCATGACCGAGAACCTCGGCGAGGAGACGCTGGATGCGCTCCTGCTGCGGTTGACCGACCTCGATCGCGAGATGCGCGACAAGGCGCTGTCGCTGCCGGACCAGCTGCTGGCGATCATCGATCGCTCGATCGCGGGCACGCGTCTCGGCGGGAGCTTCACGCGCATCATTACCGGGCGCGACCGCAAGTGCGCGACGGCTGCCGCCGTGAACGAGTGGCCCAGGCACGCGCGCAGCCTCTCCGGCGACCTCGCACGCCGCGGCAAGGACGTCTTTGGCTTGCTGCTGCTGAAGAACCAGATCCTCGAGCGCGCGCGCCGCGACATGCAGCACAAGGCGGTGCTGGACCTGTGGCTGTACTTCCACGTGCCGCTCGCGTTCATGCTGCTGGCGGCGCTCATCGCACACGTGGTCTCGGTGTTCATCTACTGGTGAGCGCATGAGGATCCAGCTCGTCGCCCGCTCCGCGCAGCGAGCGCCCGTCAAGCGCACCGTGGTGGCCGACTGGCTGCGCGTCGGCAGGAACGCGAGCTGCGAAATCCACCTACCCGACCCGCGCGTCGCCTTGGACCAGGGAATGATCGTCGACCGCGACGGCCTGGTGTACCTCCAGGGCGAGGGCGGCAGCCAGAACATCACACGGAAGAGCGTCACCTCGATTCGACTCGTGGCGGGCGTGCCGCTCGAGGTGGGGCCGTATCGCATCACGCTCCTGCCCGCGCCACCCGGTTTCGACGCGGCGCTTTCGGTGGAGCTGGCGCGCCCGCTCGAGCCCCGCGAGGACCTCGCGAGCCGCACCGGCCGCCTCACGCTGGGCTCCCTCGGCCTCACCAAGCGCTGGGCGGCGTGGGCCTGGGCGCTCACGGTGGTGGCGGTGTTCCTGGCGCTGCCCGCGGGCCGCGTACTCGACCTGCCGTGGGCGCAAGCGGCGCAGCAGCTCGGCTTCGGCGACGCCTTCTGGAACCCGGGGCCGGTGATGCTCGCGCACCAGCCCATCGAGCAGAAGTGCGCGAGCTGCCACCAGGTCGCGGTCGAGCACGTGAAGGATGGCGCGTGCCTCGAGTGCCACCAGTCGGTGGGGCATCACGTCGGCCCCGCGCTCCAGCCGGCCGCGCTTTTCGCGGGCGCGCGCTGCAGCACGTGCCACCGGGACCACAAGGGCATCAAGCCCACGCACCGCGACGACGACAAGCTGTGCGTCGCATGCCACCGCGACCTGAAGTCGAAGGCTTCCGCTGCGCACGCGGCCGATGTATCCGATTTCGCGCGGGACCATCCGCCGTTCCGGCTCTCGCTTCCCACCGAAACCGGAATCGTGCGCCTGCGCGCGGACGCGCCCGGGCTCGCGGAGAAGTCCAACCTGATCTTCCCGCACGCGACGCATCTCGATCCCGCCGGCGTCCGCTCGCCGATGCAGGGGCGGATGAAGCTCGAGTGCCGCAGCTGCCACCAGCCCGACGCGTCGCAGCGCGGCTTCGAGCCGGTGTCGATGCCGAAGCATTGCCAGGAGTGCCACGCCCTGCAGTTCGAGCCGGCGGTCACCGCGCGCGAAGTGCCGCACGGCAAGCCCGCCGCCGCGATCACCGTGATCGAGGAGTTCTACGCGACGCTCGCCCTTCGGGGCGTGCGCGACAGCTTCCAGAAGGCATTCGGCGTTCCGGGCGAAGGATTGCTGCGGCGCGCGGGCGAGCCGAGCGCCGATGAGCGCCGCGGCGCGTTGGCACTTGCGAGCCGCAAGGCGAAGCAGGTGGGCGAGGAGCTCTTCCAGGTGCGCGTGTGCGCGACCTGCCACGAGGTTGG
>DATLEL010000291.1:0-2397 GCA_035525255.1 Usitatibacter sp. | reverse complement strand
GCCGCGCTCCACAGGTTCGCGGCGACGTCGGGCGCCTCCGGATCGGCGGCGATGTTGCGCATGCGCAGCCGCAGGCGCTGGCTCCATTCGAGCGCGCGCAGCTCCGTGAACGGGCTCACGCAAACATGGCTGTCGCCGCCTACACCCCAGGGCGCGCGGCGCTCGAACCACGGCACGAAGTCGAAAATGCCATCGCCGAGATTCGCCTCGGTGGTGGGACAGAGGCCGATCGAGGCGCCGCTCGTCGCCATGTCGCGCATCTCGGTCGCGGTGAGATGGGTCGCATGGATGAAGCACCAGCGGGCGTCCACGTCCACCAATTGGCTGATCCACGCGTACGGCGTCGCGCCGTGGGTTTCCAGGCACTGCGCCACTTCCGCGACCTGCTCGGAGACATGCATATGGATCGGTAGCGTGGGATCGATCGCACGCGCGGCGCTGACCAGCTCGGTGAGGAGCAGCGCGTCGACCGCGCGCACCGAGTGCGGGGCCACGCCGAGGCGCATGAGCGGCGAGGGCAGGTGCCAGTTGGAAAGCTCCTGCAGCAACTGCACGATGAACGTGGGGTCCCCGCGAAAGCGGCGTTGCGCCGGGGAGAGCGACTGGTGCCGGAAGCCGCCGTGCGCATACAGCACCGGCAGCAACGTGAGCGCGATGCCTGCCGCCGCTGCGGCGCCGGCGATCGAATTGGCGAGCTCCGCCGGATCGTCGTAGCGGTTTCCCTCACGGTCGTTATGCAGGTAGTGGAATTCCGCGACGGTGGTGTAGCCGTGCCGCAGCATTTCGATATAGAGATGCGCCGCGATGGCTTCCACGTCCTCGGGCTCGAGGAGGGAGACCAGGCGATACATCTCCTCGCGCCACGTCCAGAAATCGTCGGTGGGATGGCCGCGCATTTCCGCGAGACCTGCCATCGCGCGCTGGAACGCATGGGAGTGAACGTTCGACATGCCGGGAAGCAGCGGCCCTGCTGCGCGCGGCGCCGCACCGGGCGGCGCATGCGGCTCGACGCGCGTGAGCGTTCCGGCGTCGTCCCATTCGAGCAGCACCTCGCGCGCCCAACCGGAGGGCAGCAACGCATCGGCGGCATGGAGGGAAGGCATCGGGGAGGCTTCTTTTTCCCCTATGATACCGGCCATGGCGCGAACCCTTGTCGTTGGCGCGCGCATCGCCACGATGCGCGGCGGAACGTATTCCCTCATCGAAGCGGGCGCGTTGGTTGCCGAGCGCGGCGTCATCACGTGGATCGGTCCGGCGGCGGCCCTCGATGCGAAACCACGCGGGGACGATGAGGTGATCGAGGCGCACGGTGCTCTCTTGACGCCGGCATTGATCGATTGCCACACCCATCTCGTCTATGCCGGCAACCGCGCCGACGAATTCGAGCGCCGCTTGCAAGGCGCCAGTTACGAGGAGATCGCCCGCGCCGGTGGCGGCATCGTCTCCACGGTGAAGGCGACGCGCGCGGCGAGCGCAGCCCAGCTCGAACTCGAGGCCGGGGCGCGGCTCGACAGCCTGTGCGCCGAAGGCGTCGCGACGGTGGAGATCAAGTCCGGCTATGGCCTCGATCTGGAAAGCGAGCTCAAGTGCCTGCGGGTCGCGCGAAAGCTAGGGGGCACGCGCGACATCTCCGTCGTCACCACCCTGCTTGGCGCGCACGCGGTGCCGCCGGAATTCGCCGGGCGCCAGGATGATTACGTGGAGTTTGTCTGCGAGACGTTGGTGCCCGCGGCGGCGGCGGAGCGCCTCGCCGATGCAGTGGACGCTTTTTGCGAAGGCATCGGCTTCACGCCCGCGCAGACGCGGCGCGTCTTTACCGCAGCGGCGCGTCACGGCCTGCGCGTGAAGCTGCACGCCGACCAATTGAGCGACGGCGGCGGCGCGGCGTTGGCCGCGGAGTTCCGCGCGTTGTCCGCCGACCACCTCGAGCACACCGGCGAAGCCGGCGTGGCCGCACTCGCGGCGGCCGGCACGATCGCGGTGCTGCTTCCGGTGGCGTATTACTTCCTGCGCGAGACCCGGCTGCCGCCCATCGAGGCGCTGCGCCGCCACCGTGTGCCCATGGCCGTTGCGAGCGATTGCAATCCCGGCACCGCGCCGTGCGCCTCGCTCCTCACCGCGATGAACATGGCGTGCACGCAGTTCCGACTGACGCCGGAAGAGGCGCTCGCCGGTGCGACGTGCCATGCCGCAACCGCGCTGGGATTCACCGATCGCGGCGTGCTCGAGCCCGGGCGCCGCGCCGATTTCGTGTTGTGGGATGCCGATTCTCCCGCGCAGCTCGCGTGGATGGTCGCGGGCCAGCGGCCGGCGCAAATGAAAACGGCGCCGATAGGCGCCGTTCACGGAAACAGTGCGAGGGCTCAGCCGCCGGAGTGATTCGGGTCCAGGTCACGT
>DATLEL010000286.1:0-3043 GCA_035525255.1 Usitatibacter sp. | reverse complement strand
GCGGCGCGCCTGATCGCGGGTGGCGAGGAGCGCCTCGTCCTGCTCGAGGAGGTCGAAGCGTTGCTGGCGTCGAAAGCCTTCGTCGTGGACGCGTGCCGTCACGCCGTGCGTGACGCGCACACGGTGGTATCGCTCGCCAGGCGTCCGGTGCTGTTCGCGCTCGCCCGCGCGCTGGGCGAAGCGTGGCCGGGGGATGTAGCACGGGACACGCTCGTTGCACGAGCCTTCGGAGCGAAGCGTGCCGACGAGTCGCATCGCGCGCGGTTGCGCGTCGAAGTCGGGCGGCTCCGCAGGATGCTACGGGCGCTGGCCGACGTGGGCGCGACGAAGCGGGGGTTTGCGCTGACACCGCGCCGCTCACGCGAGGTCGTCGTGCTGGCGCGGCCCGTCGAAGAGGAGCATGCGGCGGTGCTCGCCTTCCTCGCCGACGGCGAGTCGTGGTCGAGCTCGGCCCTGGCGCTCGCGCTCGGAACGAGCCAGCGCACCGTGCAGCGGGCGCTCGACTCGCTCGCGGCAGCAGGCAAGGTGCAGTCGTTCGGCCGCGGGCGAGCTCGCCGTTGGATGACTCCGCCCGTGCCGGGATTCACGACGACTTTGTTACTCCCCGCTCCGCTGCCGAGCGACTAGGATGGAAGCATGAATCGATCAGAGGCCGAAATCGTCCGTGAGTATGGACCCTTTCCGGGTGTCGACAAGGTGAATGGGGTCACCTATGACGGTCAGCAGGTCTGGTTCGCTGCCGGAGACAAGCTGAACGCCCTCGATCCGGCGAGCGGGGAGACGCTGCGCTCGATCGATGTCGCCGCGCATGCGGGAACGGCTTTCGACGGCCAGCACCTGTTCCAGATCGCCGAGGATCGCATCCAGAAGATCGATCCGCGTACCGGCCAGGTGCTCGCCACGATTCCGGCGCCCGGCGGCGGCGGCGACTCGGGGCTCGCGTGGGCCGAAGGGACGCTCTGGGTGGGGCAGTATCGGGACCGGAAGATCCATCAGGTCGATCCCCGGACAGGGGCGATTCTTCGCACCATCGAATCCACCCGCTTCGTCACCGGGGTCACCTGGGTCGACGGAGAGCTCTGGCACGGCACCTGGGAAGGTGACGAGAGCGATCTGAGGCGAATCGATCCTCGAACGGGGGAGGTCCTGGAGAGCCTCGAGATGCCGCCCGGAGTGGGCGTGTCGGGGCTCGAATCCGATGGCGGCGATCAGTTCTTCTGCGGAGGCGGAAGCAGCGGGAAGGTGAGAGCCGTCCGCCGGCGGGGGCTTCCTGCCAGGTGAGAAAGCCCCCGCAAGAGACGGTCGCCTACTCGCCGCTGTCGCAGTCGGGTCCCGTGCAGGGACAGTTGACGACGCCGCAGTCGCACTCGGGCTGGTATTCCAGGTAGCAGAGGTTGTAGGCGCCGCCGGTGCAGTAGCCGCCGGTGCATTCGTCGGCGCAGTGCATCGTGCACGAGCCATCGCAGTCCTGCCCCCAGACGCCCAGCACGTGTCCGTCGGGGCACTGCGGCTGCGGCAGCGGGCCGCTCGGCACGTAGCCTTGACAGAAGACGTGCCACTTCTGCATCTCGTCGGTCTCCACCTGCGCGCACCACGTATTGGTGAGGACGAACGGCAGCTGCAGGCCGCAATTGCCTTCCGACGTCGCGGCCTGGCAGTTGGCGAGCTGGACGTCGCTCGGGCAGTGGCTCTCCTCGGAGTAGCGGTACATGAGGCAGCTCTCGCCGATGTCGAAGCTGACGGGCGGCGGGCCGCCGGCGGGCGCCGGCAGCGGTCCGGTGGACGCCCTCACGACGCGCGCCCGTTCCAGCTGCTCCGCCCGCGTGAGCAGGCGCGGCTTCGCCGTGCCTGCGGCTGTGCTGGCGGACGGCGCCGGTGCGGGCGGCGCGGCTGTCGTCGCGCAGCCCGAGGTGAGCACGATCAGCGCCGCGCAAGGCACGGCGCGCTTCCACACACTCGTCATCAAGCTCATGGGATCTCCTCCGAGAAAGTTGGAAGAGTTCTAGCGCAGGTCGATCGATTTGGCAACTTGGCGCCGGCGGCGCCTTGTGGTAGCTTCCGCCCTCGCCTCCCGTCAACCTCGTAGTGGAGCAGGATCCCGTGGGACGCCAGCGCACGTGAGCAGGAAATCATGACCACGGTCTCGCGCCGGCGCGATCTGCGGGCGAGCCTGCTCATCGGGCTCTGCTGCCTGCTGGTCTACAACGCCAACCGGCGGGCGATCAGCGCCGGCGACTGCTACCCGGCGCGCTACCTGCCGTTCGCGATCTGGCTTCACCATACCGTTCTTCTCGATCCGATCGCGCCGCTCACCTCCCAGGGGCGAGGCCAAGGACAAGGCCCAGGGCAAGGCGATCCCGCGTTCTGGATGCTGCCGGTGGACGGCGGCCACACCATCTCGATGTATCCCGTGGTGCTGCCGGTGCTCATCGCGCCGCTTTACCTTCCCGCGGTCGGTTACCTGCACCTGAGCGGTTGGACGGATGCGCGGCTGGACTCCATGGCGAGGATCATGGAGAAGCTCTCCGCCTCGCTCATCGCAGCGCTTTCCGCGTCGCTCCTCTACCTGCTGCTGCGGCGCCGGGTGGCGGCGCGGATCGCACTGCTGCTCACCCTGGCTTATGCCTTCGGCACCACCACCTGGGTGATCAGCAGCCAGGCCCTGTGGCAGCACGGGATGGCTGGGTTGCTGGTGATCGGCGCCCTGCTGCTCCTCACCGGGCCATGCACCTCGCCGCGGGCGCTCGCGGTGGGGTTGCTGTGCGGGCTCATCGCCGGCAACCGGCCTCCGGATGCCATCCTCGCGGCAGCGCTGGGCGCCTACGGACTGTTGTTCTGGGCCGGCCGCCGGGCGGTACTGGCGGCATTGCTCGCCGCGGGGGCGGCGCTGCCGATCGGCCTGGTGCTGCTCTACAACCTCGGCGTGGCCGGCCACTTCGCCGGCGGTTACGGGCTGGTCGGCAAAGCCCATGCGAGCTTCTTCCGGCAGGACCTGCTTTCGGGCCTCGGCGGATTGCTGTTCAGCCCGACGCGGGGGCTGTTC